>NZ_JRKC01000025.1:0-81846 GCF_000800925.1 Microbacterium sp. ZOR0019
CGGCGCTGCTCCTCGTCGTGAGGGTGGCGGGTACAGCCGAGACGGCGCTGCTCCTCGTCGTGAGGGCGGGTACAAGCGTGACGGTGCTGCCCCTCGTCGTGAGGGCGGGTACAACCGCGACGGCGCCGCCCCGCGCCGCGAAGGTGGCGACCGGGATCGTTCGCGCTCCTACCCGCAACGTGGGGGAGCCGGACGCGAACGTCCCGCGCAGGCGGCGAACGAGCGTCCGCGGTTCGATGAGCCGCAGATCCCGGACGACGTCACCGCTCGTGATCTCAACGGCGCGGCTCGTAATGAGCTGAAGACGCTGAGCAAGGAGAATGCCGAGCACGTCGCGCGTCACCTCGCGATGGCCTCCCGCCTCATCGATGAGGACCCCGCGCTCGCCCACCAGCATGCCCTGGCCGCATCACGCCGTGCCGGTCGTATCGCGATCGTCCGTGAGACTCTCGGCATCACCGCCTATGCCACCGAGGACTTCGCCCTCGCTCTGCGGGAGCTGCGGACCTACCGACGGATCTCGGGGAAGGACGACCAGATCGCTCTGATGGTCGACAGTGAGCGTGGCATCGGTCGGTCCGATCGTGCGCTCGAGACCGGCAGGGCCGTCGATCGTTCGACGCTGGACACGCCCGTCCGCGTCGCGTTGGCGATCGCGATGTCGGGCGCGCGCCTGGATCAGGGCGACCTTGAACTCGCCCTCGGTGAGCTGGAGATCCCGGAGCTGGATCCGGATCGTGCATTCGAGTGGAGCCCCGCGCTGTTCGCAGCGCGCGCTGCTGTGCTCGAAGACCTCGGCCGCACCGAGGAAGCCGAGTTCTGGTCGCACCGGGCCGAGGTCGCCGCTGAAGCTCTGGGAGTCGATGAGGCCGGTGACGAGGAGATCTTCATCGAAGACAGCATGATCGAGATCGACCTCGACGAGGACGACACCGATGCACCGGCCGAGCCTGCACCGGCCGAGCCCGCGCCGGCTGAGCCCGCGCCGGCCGAACCCGAGGCTGTGGAGCCCACCGTCGAGGACGAGGTGCGCGAGCTCCTGGGCGAAGACGAGGCCGACGACACGGACCCGGAGGCGTAGTGGCGCTGTTCTCTCGCCGGCGCGCGGTCCGCACTCCTCTCGACGGGGTCGACACCGTGCTGGCTGACCTGGACGGCGTGGTCTACGCCGGACCCGGCGCGCTGCCGTTCGCGGTGGACAGCCTCAACCAGGCGGCGAAGTCCGCACGGCTCGGCTACATCACGAACAACGCGGCACGGACCGATGTCTCCGTCGCGGAGCATCTGAGCAGTCTCGGGCTCCAGGTCGAGGCCTCCGAGGTCGTGACGAGCCCGCAGGCCGCGATGCGTCTGATGGCGACGATCGTGCCGGCGCCGGCGACGATCCTGGTCGTGGGGGGTGACGGTCTCGTCGATGAGGTGCAGAAGGCCGGCTACACGGTGACGCGCAGCGCGGACGACGCGCCGAGTGCTGTGGTGCAGGGATTCGCTCCGGAGGTCGCCTGGACCGATCTGGCGGAGGCGGCGTTCGCACTCAAGCTTCCCGAAGAAGAGGGCGGCATCCCCTGGATCGCGACGAACACGGACTGGACGATTCCTCGTGAACGGGGAGTGGCTCCGGGCAACGGAACCCTCGTCTCTGCCGTCCACACAGCCATCGGTCGGCTGGCGACCGTCGCAGGCAAGCCGGAGGCGCCCATCTTCGAAGAGGCGCTCGCCCGTTTCGGTGCCGAGAAGGCGCTGTTCATCGGCGACCGCCTGGACACCGACATCATGGGGGCGAGCCGTGTCGGCATCGACTCGGTGCTGGTGCTGACGGGGATCGACCGCCCCAAGCACGTCCTCGCGGCGCCGGAAGGCTCGCGTCCGACGTACATCCTCGGCGACCTCCGCGAACTGCATGAGCCTTATCCCGAGGTGACGGAGCGAGACGGTGTCTTTGCCGTGAACGGTGCCGCCGTGCGTGTCTCCGGGGCTGACGTCGAGATCGTGTCGGAGTCCGGGTCGCAGATCGATCTGCTGCGCGCCGGAGCCGCTGCCATCTGGGCGTCCGGTACCCCGGTGTTCGTCCTTCGTGTTCCCGAGCGCCTCTACGACGATCCCTTCCACCGCCCCTGAGCGATCTCGCGTGGCTCCTTCGCGCGTCGGAGGGGCCGCGTACAGTGGAACCGTGAGTGAAGAGACGACGAGCGAGCCGACCGACGGCCTGTGGAGCCGTCTGCGCCTGATCGAGGGGCAGCCGCTTCCCGTGCGCGCCGCCGCCTACGCGGCCGTGCACGATGAGCTCTCCCGCCGCCTCGAGAGCGGCGCGAAGCTCGATCCTCGGGAGACCTCGGGATCCCGATGACGCGACTCGACGCTGCCCTCGCCGCCCGAGGACTCGCCCGTTCGCGCAGCCATGCGGCGACTCTCATCGCCGAAGGCCTCGTGAGCGTCGCCGGCCGCCAGGTCGTGAAGGCCTCGACCGCCGTGGACGATGAGGCCGAGATCACGGTCGCGGGCTCCGACCACTACGTCGGCCGTGCGGCCCACAAACTCATCGCCGGACTCGACGGGTTCGGCATCCCGGTGGCGGGACGACTCGCGCTCGACATGGGGGCGTCCACGGGAGGTTTCACGCAGGTGCTGCGCGAGCGGGGCGCCCGAACCGTGCTCGCCGTCGACGTCGGGCACGGCCAGATGGCTCCGTCCATCGCCGCCGACCCCGGGGTGATCACCGTGGAGGGCTTCAACGTCCGACACATGACGCGCGAGAATCTCGCCGAGGCCACCGGCGTCACGGAGCCCCCCGACCTCGTGGTCGGCGACCTCTCCTTCATCTCCCTCGAACTCGTTCTTCCGGCCGTCGCGGCGGTCGCGACCGCGGAGTCCGACGTCCTGCTGCTCGTGAAACCGCAGTTCGAGGTCGGACGGACGGCGGTGCGCGGGGGACTGGTCACCGACCCCGCCACCCGCGCCGATGCAGTCGCGCGCACGGTGTGGAGCGCCTGGGACGTCGGCATGGGGATGCTCGGCATCCTTCCCTCACCACTTCTGGGAACGCACGGCAACGCGGAATATCTCGTGCACCTCGCGCCGGGTCGCGGCAGCAATCCGACAGAATGGTTGGACACCATCAATCGACTGGCAGGAGGACGATGAACGAGCGCAACATCCTGGTCGTCGCCCATGCCGGCCGGGTCGACACCGTCGACGCGGCGCGACGCGTGATCGATGCCCTGCGGGAAGCAGGAGCACGGCCGGTCCTGGCCGCCGACGACCACGAGGCCCTCACGGCGGTGGACGCCTTCTTCGCCGGCACCGATGTTCTGGGCCGCTCCGTCGATCCGGCGGACCTCGAGCTCGCGATCGTGCTGGGCGGAGACGGCACGATCCTGCGCGCGGCCGAGCTGGTCCGCGATACGGGAGCGCCCGTGCTCGGCATCAACATGGGCCATGTCGGCTTCCTCGCCGAGATCGATCGAGACGACATGGACAAGGCCGTGCGCCGGGTGATCGACCGCGACTACGAGGTCGAGGAGCGACTCGCCCTGTCGGTGCGCGTGAAGGACGCCGCCGGCACGGTCGTGTACGAGACCTGGGCCCTGAACGAGGCCACCGTGGAGAAGGCCAGCCGGGAGCGGATGATCGAGGTCGTCCTGGAGATCGACGGCAGGCCGTTGTCGAGCTTCGGATGCGACGGCATGGTCATCTCCACTCCCACCGGCTCGACCGCCTACAACTTCTCGGCCGGGGGACCGGTCATCTGGCCCAGCGTCGAGGCGATCGCGGTGGTGCCGCTGTCGGCGCACGCGCTGTTCGCCAAACCGCTCGTCGTCAGCCCCGGCGCCGCGGTCGCGATCGAGATGCTCGAGCGCACCGACGGGTCGGGGATCCTCTGGTGCGACGGGCGTCGCTCCCACGATCTCCCGCCCGGCGCTCGGGTCGTCGTCCGCCGGTCGTCGCGCCCCGTGCGGCTCGCGCGACTGCACCCCACGGCCTTCACCGACAGGCTCGTGCGCAAGTTCCAGCTGCCCGTCGAAGGATGGCGCGGCCAAACCCTGGGGACGCCGTCATGATCGAGGAGATGCGCATGCAGGGGCTCGGCGTCATCGCCGATGCGGTGCTGCCTCTGGGCCCGGGGTTCACCGCGATCACCGGAGAGACGGGCGCGGGGAAGACCATGGTCGTCACCGGACTGGGACTGCTGCTGGGCCAGCGCGCCGACTCGGGGGCCGTCAGGGCCGGTGCCGCACAGGCGTCGGTGGCGGGTGTCTGGATCGTTCCGGAGGGCGGAGACGTCGCCGAGATCGTCGAGGAGGCCGGCGGCGAGTTGGAGCCCGCAGGAGCGGGAACCGCGGAGTTGTACGTCTCGCGCACGCTCAGCGCCGAAGGACGCAGCAGGGCGAGCGTCGGAGGCCGGGCGGCGCCCGCAGGGGTGCTGTCGTCGCTGGCGGAAGAGCTCGTCGTGGTGCACGGACAGTCCGAGCAGCTGCGTCTGCGCTCCGCCGCGGCACAGCGCGACGCGCTCGACCGCTTCGGTGGGACGCCGATCACGGACGCGCTCGCGAAGTACACGGACTCCTTCGCCCGCTGGCGGGCACTGGACGCCGAGATCTCCGAGATCACCGAGAACCGGGACCGTCGTGCCGAGGAGGCCTCCCGCCTCCGGGAGGACCTGGCACTGATCGAGGCGACCGCACCGGAGCCGGGCGAGGACCAGGAACTCGCAGATCGGGCCGAGCGTCTCGCGAATGCCGAAGAACTTCGTGTCGCGGCATCCCTCGCGCACGGAGCGCTCTCCAACGAGGACGGCGAACCTGACGCCTCCGCGCTCGTCGCGGAGGCCCGTCGCGTGATCGAGCGTGCGTCCGACGCCAAGCTGACCGAGATCGGGGAGAGCCTCGCGGACATCGGCTACCGGATCGCGGACGCTGCGGGACTCCTGTCCGCCTACCTCGCGGACCTCGACGAGTCCGGCCCTCATGAACTCGCCGCCGTGGAAGAACGTCGCGCGGCGCTGGGTACCCTCGTGCGCGCTCACGGCTCCCTCGACGAGGCGTTGGCGCTCTGGCAGACGGGCTCCACGCGGCTCGCGGAACTCGATGACGACGGCGACCGCCTCGAGCGGCTCATCGCCGAGCGGGATGCGGCACGAGCCGAGCTGGACGCCGACGCGGCGACGCTGACGGCGACACGTACCGATGCCGCCGTCCGCCTCGGCGAGGCGGTGACTGCAGAGCTCCACGCCCTCGCGATGCCCGATGCGCGACTCGAGGTCGCGGTCTCCGAGGGGGCGGAGAGCACCCATGGTCGCGATGACGTCGCGATCCTCCTCGCTCCGCATCCGGGCGCCGAGCCCCGATCGGTCTCGAAGGGGGCCTCCGGTGGCGAGTTGTCCCGGGTCATGCTGGCCATCGAGGTCGTCATCGCCGCGACCGACCCCGTGCCGACCTTCGTCTTCGACGAGGTCGATGCGGGCATCGGAGGCGCCGCCGCGATCGAGGTCGGACGGCGACTCGCCCGACTCGCCGAGAAGTCGCAGGTCATCGCCGTCACCCACCTCGCGCAGGTCGCGGCCTTCGCGAACAACCACCTCTCCGTCGTCAAAGCCAATGACGGCGCGGTCACCGCCTCCAGCGTCCGGCGTCTGGAAGGCGGTGAGCGGGAAGCGGAGATGGCCCGACTGCTCTCGGGACTCGCCGATTCCGACGCTGCTCTCACCCACGCGCGCGAACTTCTCAGCCTCCGCGCCCCCGCCGCCTGATAGGATCGAAGCCCGTGATGAACTCTTCTTCCGCGGGACCCAAGAACGACACGACCAAGCACATCTTCGTGACTGGTGGTGTCGTTTCGTCTTTGGGCAAGGGACTGACGGCGGCCAGTCTCGGCAACCTCCTCACCGCCCGCGGTCTGCGCGTCGTGATGCAGAAGCTCGATCCGTACCTGAACGTCGATCCCGGCACGATGAACCCGTTCCAGCACGGTGAGGTCTTCGTCACGGACGACGGCGCGGAGACCGATCTCGACATCGGTCACTACGAGCGCTTCCTCGACATCAATCTGTCCGAGGCCGCCAACGTGACGACCGGCCAGATCTACTCGCAGGTGATCGCGCGCGAGCGTCGCGGCGAGTACCTCGGCGACACCGTGCAGGTGATCCCGCACATCACCGACGAGATCAAGCGTCGCATGCGTCTGCAGGCGAGCGAGGACCCGCGCCCCGACGTGATCATCACCGAGGTCGGTGGCACGGTCGGAGACATCGAGTCGCAGCCGTTCCTCGAATCCGCGCGCCAGCTCCGTCATGAGCTCGGACGGGACAGCGTGTTCTTCGTCCACGTCTCGCTGGTGCCGTTCATGGGCGCCTCGGGGGAGCAGAAGACCAAGCCCACCCAGCACTCCGTCGCGGCTCTCCGTCAGGTGGGTATCCAGCCCGACGCGCTCGTGCTCCGCAGCGACCGTCCGGTGAGCGCGAGCAACCGGAACAAGATCGCCCTCATGTGCGATGTCGACGTGGAAGGCGTCATCAACACGGTCGACCTGCCGAGCATCTACGACATCCCCTCCACGCTGAACGAGCAGGGCCTCGATTCGTACATCGTGCGTCGGCTCGGTCTCGACCAGAAGGCGGCCGACGTCGACTGGACCCGCTGGAACAAGGTGCTCCACGCCGTGCACAACCCCAAGCACGAGGTGACGATCGGCCTGGTCGGCAAATACATCGATCTTCCCGACGCCTACCTCTCGGTGACCGAAGCGCTCAAGGCGGGTGGCTTCGCACAGGAGACCAAGGTGAACATCCGCTGGATCCCCTCGGATCGGTGCGAGACGCCGGAGGGCGCCCAGGAGCAGCTGGCCGAGCTCGATGGCATCTGCGTGCCCGGCGGCTTCGGCATCCGCGGCATCGAGGGCAAGCTCGGTGCGCTCAAGTTCGCACGAGAGCAGGGCATCCCGACCCTCGGGCTGTGCTTGGGCCTGCAGTGCATGGTCATCGAGTACGCGCGGGACGTCGCCGGCATCGCGGGCGCGTCTTCCAGTGAGTTCGACCCGGAGACCGCCGAGCCCGTGATCGCGACGATGGCGGAGCAGGTGGACATCCTCGACGGCGGCGACCTCGGCGGCACCATGCGTCTCGGCCTGTACCAGGCGGCACTCGCCGAGGGATCCCTCGCGCGCGAGCTGTACGGGGCGCCGGAGGCCGCGGAACGGCACCGTCACCGCTACGAGGTCAACAACTCCTACCGCGATCGTCTCACCGACGCCGGTCTGGTGTTCTCCGGGCTCAACCCGGAACTCGACCTGGTCGAGTACGTCGAGCTGCCGCGTGACGTGCACCCGTACTACATCGCCACGCAGGCGCACCCGGAGCTGCGTTCGCGTCCGACCGCCCCGCACCCGCTGTTCCGCGGGCTCGTCGGCGCCGCGATCGAGCGTCACCGCGCGAGCGAGCTGTTCGACGTCAGTGCCGATGACTGAGTCGGCGGAGCACCTCCGCGACGAGCCTTTCGAGCCGGAGGTCCTCCAGAGCGACCGCGTCTACAAGGGCTGGGTCTGGGACGTGCGCTCCGACCGGGTGCGCTACGGCGACGGGGAGATCGTGCGCGAGTATGTCGCGCACACCGGCGCCGTGGCGATCCTCGCGCTCGACGACGAGGACCGCGTGCTGCTGATCCAGCAGTACCGCCACCCGATCCGTCACCGCGACTGGGAGTTGCCCGCCGGTCTGCTCGACGTGGACGGAGAGGCGCCGCTCGACGCCGCCCGTCGCGAGCTCGCCGAGGAGGCTGACCTCGTCGCCGCGCACTGGGAGCCGCTGGTCTCCTCGTGGACCACCCCGGGTGGCAACAACGAGATGATCCACATCTTCTTGGCCACCGGAGTCGCCGCGGCGCCTTCGGCACACGATCGGGAGGACGAAGAGGCGGACATCCGCGTCGAGTGGGTGCCGTTGGCGGACGCGGTGGACGCCGTCCTCGGCGGACGGATGCACAACGGCATCCTCTCGATCGGTGTGCTGGCTGCGGCGCAGAGGCTGCGCGACCGGGGCTGACGCATGCTGCTGGAGCGCGCTCTCGACGCCTACCTGCGTCACGTCACGATCGAGCGCGGTCTGAGCGAGCACACGATCGCGGCCTACCGGCGTGACCTCGGTGGGTACTGCGAGTGGCTGGCCGGGGAGGGGATCGCCGACACGTCGGAGGTGACGCCGGCCGTGATCGACCGCTTCATCACGGAGCGTGCGTCGGCAGACCCTGCCCCGGCCTCCACCTCGCTGGCGCGCCTGCAGTCGTCCGTGCGGGGCTGGCACCGGTTCCTGGCCCGTGAGGGCATCGAGGTCGACGATCCGAGCGGGAGACTGCGTCCGCCCAAGGCTCCTCGTCGGCTCCCCAAGGCGCTGACGATCGACCAGGTCGAGAGACTGCTCGCCGCCCCGTCGCCCGAGGACCCGATCGGGGTGCGGGATCGCGCTCTCCTGGAGCTCCTCTATGCCACCGGCGCCCGCGTCTCGGAGGCGACCGGGCTCGACGTCGACGACCTCGCCCACGGCGATGTGCTGCGGCTGCGCGGGAAGGGCTCGAAGGAGCGCATCGTGCCGATCGGCTCCTATGCACGAGAAGCGGTCGACGCCTATCTCACGAGGGTGCGGCCGGCGCTCGCGGCGAAAGGACGGGCATCGGCGCGGCTGTTCCTCGGCGCCCGGGGCGCGCCCCTGTCACGACAGAGCGCCTGGCTGGTGATCCGTGCCGCGGCGGAGAAGGCGCAGATCACGTCGGAGGTGTCGCCGCACACCCTGCGTCACTCGTTCGCCACACACCTGCTGCAGGGGGGAGCCGACGTCCGTGTCGTGCAGGAGCTGCTCGGACATTCCTCGGTCGCGACGACCCAGATCTACACCCACGTCTCTGTCGATACGTTGCGTGACATCTACGCGACCTCGCATCCCCGCGCCCGCTGACACCGCCCATCCGGGAGAGCCCCCTGCCGCGTGCCGAGGCGGCTGCGGAACGGGCCGCCCGGTACAATCGACCAAGCACGAACGGAGCAGGAGAATCGGTGGCTGAGAAAGTGGCGAAGTCCAGGGCGAAGGCGCAGAAGGCCGACGAGACCCCCATGGGACCCACGGGCCGTCCGTATCACGGGTTCCCGACCCCCGAACCGTTGAAGTCCCACGGGCCCGCGCGCATCATCGCGCTGTGCAACCAGAAGGGTGGCGTCGGCAAGACGACCACGTCCATCAACCTGGCCGCGGCGCTCGCCGAGTACGGCCGCAAGGTGCTCGCGGTCGATTTCGACCCGCAGGGCGCCTTGTCCGCGGGGCTCGGCATCCCGACCCACGATGTGCCGACGATCTACGACCTCCTGCTCGACACCAAGCGCGACGCCCACGATGCGATCGTGAAGTCGAGCGTCGAAGGTCTCGACGTCATGCCGGCGAACATCGATCTGTCGGCCGCCGAGGTGCACCTGGTCAACGAGGTTGCACGGGAGACGATCCTCGCCCGGGTGCTGCGCCAGGTCGCGGGGGAGTACGACGTCATCCTCGTCGACTGCCAGCCCTCCCTCGGGATCCTCACGGTCAACGCGCTGACGGCGGCGCACGGTGTGATCATCCCGCTCGAGTGCGAGTTCTTCGCTCTGCGCGGCGTGGCACTGCTCATCGAGACGATCGACAAGGTCCGCGACAGGTTGAATCCGTCCATCACGATGGACGGCCTGCTGGCCACGATGTACGACCCGCGCACCCTGCACTCGCGCGAGGTGCTCGAGCGTGTCGTCGAAGCATTCGGAGACGACGTGCTCGAGACCGTGATCGGCCGCACCGTGAAGTTCCCCGATGCCTCGGTGTCGGGGGTGCCCATCACCGAGTTCGCCCCCGAGCACGCGGCCGCTCAGGCATACCTGCGGCTGGCGCGGGAGCTGGTCGCCCGTGGCGCTGTCGCCTAGCGGAGAGTCCGTCGACCCTTCGGCCATCGAGCGCGCCGAAGACGTGAGCAGCGGATCGGACGAGCCCGTCGGATCCGCGGCGATCGAACCGGGCTTCCGGGTCTCCCTGTCGAATTTCGATGGACCGTTCGACCTGCTCCTGAACCTCATCTCGAAGCATGAGATGGACATCACCGAGGTCTCGTTGAGCGCGGTCACGAACGAGTTCATCGCCTACCTGGGCGAGCTCGAGAACGATGAGGAACTCGATCAGGCCTCCGAGTTCCTCGTGGTCGCGGCGACCCTGCTCGACATGAAGGTCGCCGGACTCCTCCCGCAGGGCGAGCTCGTGGACGCTGAGGCCGTCGCGCTCTTGGAGGCACGCGACCTGCTGTTCGCCCGGTTGCTGCAGTACCGGGCCTTCAAAGAGGTGTCGGCGTGGTTCTCCCGTTGCCTGCAACGCGAAGACAAGCGGCACGTCCGCGCGGCACGCCTCGATGAGAAGCACCGCTCGCAGACACCCGAGCTCGTGTGGTCGCTCACCGTGGACGACTTCGCGGCGCTGGCGTTGCTGGCCTTCGCGCCCAAAGAGATCCCGCATGTCGGACTCGACCATCTGCACGCGCCACTGGTCAGCATCCGCGAGCAGGCGGCGATCGTCGTCACCCTCCTGCGCGGCACCGAGTCGCTGAGCTTCCGTGAACTCGTCGCGGGCGTGAGCGAGCCGGGCATCGTGGTGGCGCGTTTCATCTCGGTGTTGGAGCTGTACCGGCACGCGGCGCTGACCTTCGAACAACTGGAACCGCTCGGCGAGCTCACGCTGCGCTGGGCAGCCGACTCCTGGTCGGACGAGACACTCGCGAGCCTGGGGGCCGACTATGACCGATGACCTGACCGCGACCGACACCGAGACAGGGGACGACGGGATCGGCGGGTCCACCGAGATCCCGCTCTCCGAGCGCATCGAGGCCATCCTGTTGATCGTCGACGAACCGCTGGGGCTGGTCGCCCTCGCCGCCGCCGTCGGTTCGCCGGTGCCGGCGGTGCGGCAGACGCTCGAGACGCTCGTCGACGACTACGACGGCAACGGCACGGGCCCGCGGCGCGGATTCGAGCTGCGCGAGGTGGGCGGCGGCTGGCGACTGTACGTCCGCGAGGAGCTCGACCCGCTCGTGGCGGCGTTCGTCGGCGGACAGGCGCCGGCGCGGCTTTCGCAGGCCGCGCTCGAGACGCTGGCCGTGATCGCCTACAAGCAGCCCGTCACCCGCAGCCAGGTCGCCTCCATCCGTGCGGTGAACGTCGATTCCGTCGTGCGCACGCTGCTCGCCCGCGGCCTGATCACCGAACTCTTCGCCGACTCCGAGACCGGCGCGATCAACTACGGCACGACCGACGCGCTCCTGCAGCACCTGGGCATCAACTCGCTCGACGAGCTGCCCCCGATCTCCCCTCTGCTCGATGACGGCGCAGACGGTTTCGACGAAGGGACCATCCGATGACCGGTTTCGAGGCATCCGCAGGATTCGAGGGTGCGCCCGAGGGTGTGCGCCTCCAGAAGGTCCTCGCCGGCGCGGGTGTGGCATCGCGCCGAGTGGTGGAGCAGTACATCACGGAAGGGCGCATCCGCGTCAACGGCGTCGTCGTCACGGAGCTCGGACGCCGGATCGACCCCGAGCGCGACCTCGTGGACGTCGACGGCACCGCGGTGCAGCTCGACGTCTCCAAGCGGTACGTCATGCTGAACAAGCCGACCGGGGTCGTCAGCAGCATGAAGGACGAAAACGGCAGGCCCGACCTTCGTCGCTTCACGGAGCAGTTCGAGGAGCGCCTGTACAACGTCGGACGCCTCGACGCCGAGACGAGCGGTCTCTTGATCCTCACGAATGACGGCGCTCTCGCCCACGTGCTCGCTCACCCCTCGTTCGGCGTGACGAAGGTGTACATCGCGAAGGTCGAGGGGACGGTGCTGCCCCAGACGATCTCGAAGCTCACCAAGGGCATCGAGCTCGAAGACGGCCCCATCGCTGCGGACAAGGCGCGGCTGCTGGACACCTCGCGCGGGTCGAGCCTGGTCGAGCTGACCCTGCACTCCGGACGCAACCGGATCGTCCGTCGGATGCTCGCCGCGGTCGGTCATCCGGTCACGGAACTCGTGCGCCGGCAGTTCGGGCCGCTCCACCTGGGAACCCTCCCGGCCGGGAAGACGCGGGAACTGACTAAAATCGAACTCGGCGCGCTTTTGACCTTGTCGCGCCGTGATTCCGGTGTCGCCGAGGCGCCAGGCGAGCAGGAGAACGAATGACCGATACGACGAGTGCGCCCACGGCGCGGAGGGCAGGCGCCGTCGCGCCTCGTCTCTCCGGGACCGTCCGCGTCGTCGGCGCCGGTCTGCTCGGGGCGAGCGTCGGCCACGCACTCCGGTCGAAGGGCATCGACGTCGTTCTGACGGATGCGTCGCCCGCACAGCTGCGCCTCGCCGTCGACTACGGGGCCGGCCGCCTCGCCACCGAGGACGACACGCCCTCGCTGATCGTGGTCGCCGTGCCGCCGGATGTGACCGCGGACGTCATCCAAGCCGAACTCCAGCGCTTCCCTGACGCCGTGGTGACCGACGTGGCGAGTGTGAAGCTGGAGCCGTTCCGCACCCTGCAGTCGCGGGGCGTCGACCTCACCCGATACATCGGATCGCATCCGCTTGCTGGCCGTGAGCGCGGTGGGGCCATCTCCGCCCGCGCCGATCTGTTCGTCGGGCGACCGTGGGTCGTGTGCCGCGACGAGGACACGAAGGCGACGGACCTCGCCCTGGTCGAAGCGCTCGCGCTCGACGTCGGGGCGATGCCGCTCGAGATGACGCCGGAGGAGCATGACCGTTCGGTCGCGCTCACGTCGCACGTGCCTCAGGTCGTCGCGAGCCTGCTCGCCGCCCGCCTCGCGGAGGCGGAGGAGGGTGCGCTCCGTCTTGCAGGCCAGGGCGTTCGTGACACGACGCGCATCGCGGCCTCGGCTCCCGAGTTGTGGGTGCAGATCCTCGGCGCCAACGCCGGCCCCGTCGTCGAGATCCTCGATGCTCTCGCCGCCGACCTCGGAGAAGTGGCGGACGCACTGCGGGAGCCGAGCGCGCCCGGAGCACGACGCGTGGTCGCCGAGACGATTCGCCAGGGCAACGACGGCGTCGACCGCCTCCCCGGCAAGCACGGACAGAACCAGCGCTTCGAGTCGCTCGTCGTCATGGTCGACGACACCGCCGGTCAGCTGGGTCGCCTGTTCGGCGAGCTCGGCGAACTGGGCGTCAACGTCGAAGACCTCCGACTCGAGCACTCGCCAGGGGCCCAGTTCGGCCTCGCCGAGATCAGCGTCGACCCGGCCGCGCTGCACGGGGCGATCACCGGACTCCAGGAACGCGGCTGGCGGATTGCAGGGAACACCAATGACTGACACCTCGAACGCATTCACGGCGCCCGCACACGTGGCCGATGCGACGAAGTTCATCGCGATCGACGGACCGGCCGGTTCAGGCAAGTCCAGCGTGTCGAAGGCCGTCGCGCGCACGCTCGGCTTCGGATACCTCGACACCGGCTCCGCCTACCGCGCACTCGCCTGGCATGTGCTCGATCGCGGCGCCGACACCTCGGACCCCGAGGCGGTTCGCGCGGCGGCATCCGACTTCCCGGTGCGTCTGGGACTCGACCCCGACGACCGCACGGTTCGCGTCGGCGACACCGAGATCACCGAGGCCATCCGCGATTCGCGAGTTTCCGCCGCGGTGAGCGGCGTGGCCCGCGTGCCCGAGGTGCGCGCGCAGGTCAACGAGCTGTTCCGCGCACTGGTCGCTGAATCCGCCTACCCCGCCGTGGTGGTCGAAGGCCGTGACATCACGACCGTCGTCGCTCCGGATGCGCCCGTGCGGATCCTGCTCACCGCGGCACCCGAAGTGCGTGCCGCTCGACGCGCCGGCGAACTCGCCGGCGAGAACGCGGCTGCTGTCGCCGCGGCGCTCCACAAGCGCGATGCCTCAGACAGTGCCGTCGTCGACTTCCTCAACGCCGCGGACGGCGTCGAGGTCGTCGACTCGACGGAACTCGATTTCCCCCAGACCATCGACGCCGTGCTCACGGTGATCGAGCGAATCCAAGGAGCACACCGTGGCTGACGACGAATACGAAGGCGGCCCCGACCAGCTCGCCGAGAAGATGGACCAGCTCGACGAGAATCTCGCCGAGCAGCGCGCGGAGACCCTGCGCGCCGGCCTCTCCGACTACGAGCTGGACGACGAGGACGCCGCGCTCCTCGCCGGTGTCACGCTCGGCGAGGACGGCATCCACTACAGCCCGGCTCTGCCCGTGGTGGCGATCGTCGGACGCCCGAACGTCGGCAAGTCCGCGCTCGTGAACCGCATCCTCGGACGCCGTGAGGCCGTCGTGGAGGACACACCTGGCGTGACCCGTGACCGCGTGACCTACAAGGCCGAGTGGGGCGACCGTCGTTTCTCGCTCGTCGACACCGGCGGCTGGGAGCCCGATGCGCGTGGCATCGACCGCTCGGTCGCGATGCAGGCGGAGGTCGCGATCGACCTGGCCGACATGGTGTTGTTCGTCGTCGACGCGATGGTCGGAGCCACCTCGACCGACGAGCACGTCGTGAAGCTGCTGCGCAAGAGCGGCAAGCCGGTGTTCCTCGTCGCCAACAAGATCGATGACGCCCGGCAGGAGCCGGAGACGGCACCGCTGTGGAGCCTCGGGCTCGGCGAGCCGTATCCCGTCTCGGCCATCCACGGGCGTGGTGTCGCCGACCTGCTGGATGCCGTGCTGAAGAAGCTTCCCGAGGTCTCGGCCGTCGCGAAGCAGGAGATCGGCGGCCCGCGTCGAGTGGCCATCCTCGGCCGTCCGAATGTCGGGAAGTCGTCGCTGCTGAACAAGGCCGCCGGTGAAGAGCGCGTCGTCGTCAACGACCTCGCCGGCACCACCCGCGACCCGGTGGATGAGGTCGTGGAACTCGGCGGGAAGATGTGGCGCCTGGTCGACACAGCCGGCATCCGCCGCCGCGTGCACATGGCGCAGGGCGCGGACTTCTACGCCTCGCTGCGCACCTCTGCCGCGCTGGAGAAGGCGGAGGTCGCGGTCGTCGTGCTCGACGTCTCGGAGACGATCAGCGAGCAGGACGTGCGCATCATCGACCTCGTCCTCGAGTCGGGCCGTGCGCTCGTCCTCGCGTTCAACAAGTGGGATCGCCTGAACGACGATGACCTCGAGAACGCCGATCGCCGCCGCTACCTGGAGCGTGAGATCGAACAGGACCTCGCACACGTCGCGTGGGCGCCGCGCGTGAACATCTCGGCGAAGACGGGGCGTCACCTCGACAAGCTCGTCCCCGCGCTGGAGACCTCGCTGGAGAACTGGGACCGCCGCATCCCGACCGGCAAGTTCAACGCGTTCCTCGCCGAGCTCGTCGCCGAGCACCCGCACCCGCTGCGCGGTGGCAAGCAGCCGCGCATCCTGTTCGGGACGCAGGCATCGACCCGCCCGCCGACGTTCGTGCTGTTCACCACCGGGTTCCTCGACCCGGGGTACCGCCGGTTCATCCAGCGCCGCCTGCGTGAGCTGTACTCCTTCGAGGGCACGCCCATCGTGATCAACATGCGGGTGCGCGAGAAGCGTCAGCGCTGATCTGTTCCGACGCGTGTCGCGCCGTGGCGCCACGACCCCGATGCTGTGAAAGGCTGAAGGGGTGACGGTCGTACCTCCTGCCTCTGGTGAGCCGCGTCGCCCGGACGGGCCGCGGAACCCGGGTGATGCCTGGGTGATCGCGGCGTCGGGCGAGAAATACTGGGGGCGTTTCGGCGCTGCCGGTCTTCTCGCCTTTGACCCGGCCCGGGGCATCCTGCTGCAGCATCGCGTCTCTTGGAGCCACTTCGGTGGCACCTGGGGGCTGCCCGGTGGGGCTCTGCACGAGGGCGAGAGCGCGATCGTCGGGGCGATCCGTGAGGCGCAGGAGGAAGCGGGCGTGCCTGATGGGGCGGTCCGTCCTCGGTTCACCAGCGTGCTCGATCTGGGCATCTGGTCGTACACGACGGTCATTGCCGATGTGCAGGTGCCCTTTGACCCGGTGATCAGCGACCCGGAGAGCGTGGCCCTCGAGTGGGTGCCCATCGATGAGGTCGACGAGCGACCATTGCACCCCGGGTTCGCCGCGGCATGGCCGATGCTGCGGGCGCTGCTCCAGGTGCGGCCGGTGGTCGTGGTCGACGCCGCGAATGTCGTGGGGTCCGTGCCCGACGGCTGGTGGAAGGACCGGGCGGGAGCGGCGGCGCGCCTTCGTCTCCGGCTGGAGGCGCTGGTGGTCCCCGCGGAGGATCTGGATCTCGGCGGAGACGAGTGGTTCCCCGAGGTCTCGATGGTGGTCGAGGGGCAGGCGCGGGACATCGATGACGAAGCGAGCACGGTCGCCGTGGTTCGAGCCGAGGCTGCGGGTGACGACGCGATCGTCGCCGAAGTCGAGCGCCGCGTCGCTGATGTGCGCACAGTCGTCGTGGTCACCAGCGACCGGGAGCTCAGCGAACGAGCTGAGCGTGCCGGTGCCGTGAAGGTCCGATCTGCCGGGTGGCTGCTCCAACTCCTCGCGGCGCACGGCTGACTTCTGCTCCAGCTTCTCCGACATCGTCATTCAGACGAACATCACGCGTCGGGGTGGCGGGTCGGCGTAGTCACGCCCCAGCGGACTGTGCCAGGTGACGCTGCCGTCCTTCTCCTGCTGGGCGTTCCAGCGATGCGTGTCGGGGATGTCCGGATGTTTGAGGGTGTGATGGCTGCGGCAGAAGTGGCCGAGATTGTCGAGCCTGGTCTTTCCGCCCTTGGCGTGATCATGGTTGTGGTCGATCTCGCACCGGTGGGCTGGCATGCGGCACCCCGGGAACCGGCAATGACGGTCGCGCGCGCGGAGGAACCGGCGCATCCCTTCGGTGGGCGTGTACGTGTCGGTCTCGACCACCATGCCGGACGGGTCGAGGAAGAGCCGGGTCCAGCCGGTGTTGCGACCCGCGAGGTCGCGGGCGATGTCGGGATGCAGCGGTCCGTGGCCGTCGAGTTCAGCGGGGTTGTCGTCCGCACCGGTGAGCGTGGTCGCCGAGACCGTGACCTGCACTCGAGCGTGAATGCCGTCGAGGCCGTCTCCGTTCGCGGCGCTGGGGTCTGCGGTCAGGAGAAGATCGGTGAAGAGATCGGCTTCCGTCTGCGCCCACGTCCGCGTGTCGACAGGGAGATGCTCGACCGTGGGGTCGGTCGCGAACGTGTCACCGTCGGCGCCCTGGATCACCCTGCTGTCGTACGGGTCGAACGCCGGGTCGTCGAGCGAGAGATCTCCGGGATCGATACCTTCGCCGTCGTCGTCGAACCACCAGGGGAGAGGCGTGACTTCGCGGTTGTCTCGGGCGCGTACGACCGCGCGAGTCATGCGGTTCAGCCTGTCGGCGATCGCGGTGGCGATCCACTCGGGGAGTACGGCGGTGAGCAGCGCCAACCCGTCGTCGAGCGACTTCACCGTCACGCATCGTTCTTCGGCGGCGCGTCGGTGTCTTTCAACCAGCGTCTCGCCGACGAGGGCGGCAGCGACCTGACGTGCATGCGCTTTCGTGCGCGCAGCTGTGTCTTGTTCGGCGACAACGAGCACCGCGGCCTCGAAGAGCTCCATGACGGTGGCATCGACCTTGCGGTTGCGGATGGCTTCGGCGACGACGGCACCCGCCCTCGCGATCTCGCGTACGTGTTGGACGCTGACGGCGCCACTCGCGAACGAGGCTCGGACGGCGGGGAGATGGGCCTGCAATGCCTGCGCATCGGCAAAGGCGAATTCCACCGAGCCCTTCGAGAGATGGCCGGCCGCGGAGAACTCCGCGACCATAGAGCGGTAGATCGCTTCGCGATGGAACGGACTAGCGGCGACATCGGCGTGGTGGAGGGCGATCTGCTCGACGAGCAACTCTGCTGCTTCGGCTTCGAGCGCCGCGATCCGACGTCTCGCCGCGACCCACGCATCCACGATGCGACGCCTTTCGTCGAGGTCGAGATCGGTCGTGTTCGCCATGCCTCCAGTTTAGAACGTATGTTCGAAGGAGTCGAGGTGTCGGAGGCGACGCATGCCGGGATATCAGTTCAGGCGGTCATCGTGGCGACCGCGCAGTTTGTCGATGTCGCGGCGTTCGCGTTTGGTCGGGCGCCCCGCGCCGCGATCCCGAAGGCCGAGGGCAGCCTGTGGCTCGCGTTCGGGTGTCTTGTCCTCGTAGGCGAGCGCCGCGAGAGGAGCTCCGACGCGTTTGACCAGGAGCTGGCGGACGATGAGGATCCGGTCGAATCCGGCGATGCGGATGCGCAGTTCGTCGCCCACCCTGATCTGTTGCGCCGCCTTCACCTTGTCGCCGTTCACTCGTACATGCCCCGCACGGCATGCGGTGGTCGCCGCCGACCGCGTCTTGTAGACGCGGATCGCCCAGAGCCAGCTGTCGACGCGTGCGGCGTCCATCACCTGGTCCGCTTCCGCAACGCGATCAGGGCGCCGGCGACGATGAGGCCCTGGCCGAGGGTGTAGGTGAGCATCACCGCCGGGCTGCTCCAAGCCGGGAGCCCCGAGGGGAGGAACAGTCGGAATGCGAGGAGCGTGTCGCTGGCGAGGAAGAACGCTCCACCGACCGCGATGAGCGGGTGGCAGCGGGCCGCGAATGCCGCCGTGCCGCCGAGCACGAGTCCGTAGACGGCGACCGCGATCAGCAGCCCGCCCGTGTGCGGGCCCACGACCGCGATCATCGCGATCCACCAGCCGACGTAGACCAACGCCCACCACGGCATCCGCCGGCGTGCGAGGTGGCGAGCGAACAACAGGATGTATGCCAGGTGCGCGATACCGAAGAAGAGCAGCATCAGCGGCAGCTCCGGTGCGCCGGGGAAGAGGGCTCCTGCACCGTCGCCGAGCCAGGAGAACAGGACCGCTGCGAGGAGCAGGATCAGTGTCGCCGGGGGCTTCAGCCAGCGCGCGGAAAGCACCACCGGAACCGCCAGCAGCGGCATCAGGAGGAGTTTGGTCGGGCTGGCGAGCGGACTGTCCACCGCAAGGAGCACGACATGCAACAGCGAGACCGCGGCGTACGGGAGGAACGCCCACATGATCGACGAGGAAGGCGTCCGCCGCTGCATCTCCCCATCGTAGGGGCGCGGCGTTGCGGTCGCAGGGGTCGTGGTCTTCACGCGGACACTCAGGATTCGACGGTGACCTGATCGACGGTGTCGTCGACGCCCAGGTGTGCAGCGGGCCAGTAGCCCTCGGGGAAGTGTTCGCCGCAGGTGTCCGTCAGGTGCAGGACCACGGTTCCGTCGGAGGAGGCCTCGATCGTCTCGAGTGCGAGGTCGGCGAAGGCATCATCGAGTTCGTGTGGCTCGGGCTCACCGGTGCTGAAGTTCGTGACCACGGCGTCTGTCGCGAGCCGTCGCAACACGTCGAGCCGCGCGATGACCTCGCGCAGACGGGGGAGGAGCGGCGTCACCTCATCGACAGTCGTTCCTTCGAGCATGAGGTCGAGCTCCGTGCCTGCGACCGAGACCGTGCCGACGAACCAGTCATGGGTGAGTACGGAGCCATCGGTGAGCTCGGACGTTGCCCGGGTGAAGGCGCCGAGCTCGGGGTCGTCGATGGTCGGGTGCGCATCGGTCATGCTTTCACGCTAGTGGCTGGCGAGCCCGCTGCACGCTCATGCGGTGAGGTCGAGCGCGACGAGAATGCGCCCCGGCTTGAGTTCCGCCCTCTCGGTGAAGCCGGCGGCCAGGAATGTGCCGAGCGTGCCGTGGAACAGGTCGTTGGCGCGCTGCTTCTCGCCCCCGGTGTCGACCGGGTAGCCCTCGATCACGCGGGCGCCGGATCCGCGCGCATACTCGACGGCGGCGGCCAGCAGGATGCGGTTGAGTCCGGCTCCGCGATGCTCTCGCCGGACGACGAAGCACGTGATCGCCCAGACCGACTCGTCGTCGAAGGGCTCCGTCGTCGCGGCGGCGATGATGCGGGTGCGGGGGATTCGTGCCTGGCGGGTGCGGGGGCCGATTCGGATCCATCCGGCAGCCTCGCCGTCGACGTACGCGACGATCCCCGGCGGTGGTCCCTCGTCGATCTCGGCGCGGAACATCTCGGTGCGCTGCGGCGTCGTCGTCGCGTTCCACTCCTTGTTGGTCAGCACCGGCCAGATGCACTGGCAGCTCGCCCCGTCGCCGCCGCCCGTGAGCGCGTGCTGGACATCGTCCCAGCGGGGAGCGGTCGCCAGCTCGGTCGTGATCGTCGCCATGCACGTGACGGTACGCGCGACCTCCGACACCCGCAACGCCTCGGTTCGCGGAGGCGGTCGAGATGCGGCTAAGATAGGGGAGTTGCCTGCGCGAAAGTGCAGAACAACGGGCTGTGGCGCAGCTTGGTAGCGCACTTGACTGGGGGTCAAGGGGTCGCAGGTTCAAATCCTGTCAGCCCGACCGAGGGGCTGTTGGCAATACTGATTGCAGAACAGCTAAAGAAAAGGGAAGGGCACCTGCTTCGAGCAGGTGCCCTTCCCTTTTCTGCGTCTGTGAGATCGGATTCGGGGTCAGATAGTTGAGTCCGAACGATTCTGGGGACGAAACGACGAACGCGCCCGGGTTTCGGGCGCGTTCGATTGTCCTGGTGTAGCGGGGAGCGTGCCGGGCGTGCCGCCCGCGGGCGTCGTCGGTGAGCGGAGTCGCTCAGGTGCGCATCGGTGTCAGCGCGAGCTTGCCCTGTTGGTCAGGCAGCGTGGTTGTCGATGACGATGTTCGACTGCCTCGAGGGATGGTGAGGTCGCCGTTGCCCGTGGTCTTCGTGTAGCGGTTGGCCCATACGCGGTCGCGGCGGCGGAGCGTGTCCACGCGTGGAGTTGTACGTGCTCGTTCGATCTCCTGGTCGCTGAGGAAGGCGGCGATCTTTCGGAGGTTGTGGTTGACGATGAGGAGCGTGACGATGATCTGCGCCGCGGTGATTCCGCGAACCTTGCGGCGTCCGGCGGTGGCGATGTCTTCGTCGCCGGATGCCTTGAGCTGCTGGTTCTCGGACTCGACGGTGTTGCGGGCGTGGTCGTGGAACGTCTCCCACTCTTCGGTGCCGTAGTCGAATGCCTGCTGCGGTGCCTGCATCTCGGTGAGATCGAATGAGGCCGAGTGCTTTTTGCAGATGGTGTCGAGGAACTCCTCCTCAACCGTTTCGGGCTCCACCCCCGGGCGTGCTTTCTTAGCGGCCGACAGCATCATTTCGCGGAGAGGGCAGGTTACCGTCGGGCTCGGGCCAAGTGCGGGGCACCGCAACATGACCTTTCCGTCGGGCGTCTTTGCCTTCTCTTTCACATGTAGTTGGAATGCCTTGCGCTCTTCGATTCGGGCGCGGTGCGTTCTGACGTCGATCACGTCACCGAGGCGATCTGATGTTGCGTTCAGGAGCGGCTTCGGCGTGCTCGGGCAGTACACGTCGCCTTCGACGAAGAGGGCGCCGTGCTGGCCACCCTTGATCCCCACGCGGTCGGAGCGGTAGTCCGTGGACGGGGTGAAGCCGGTTTTCAACGCCGGCTGGAGGAGGCGGAACGGCTTCGCGTTGGCCCAATACTGCTTGTCGGCATCGGCGATACCCGGAGCGAGTCCGAGGGTCGCTGCGGACTCGAGCAGGAGCGCGGCCTCTTCGGCTACTTCCATGTTCGGGATGCTGAGAGATGCCGCGACGACGAGGCTGGGGAAACGCTTGGACCCGGGCTGTTCGGAATCGACACGCACGGCCAAGTTCGCTACCCAACCCCAGTCATAGTCTGCCCACTCTCCGCGGCCGGGTGCAGTCTGGTCGATGTCGCCCTTCTGGTTGTCGACCCGCTCGCCCTTGCCGCTCTTCACGTGGTACCCCGCGAAAACGTCCACGGGGCCAGGGGGAAGCTCGCCGAAGTTCGCGTCGCGCTCGGCCTTCGCCTTGCTCGCGACGTTCTTCCGGCTGTATCCCTTGGTCGTGGGAGTGCCGATGTAGGTCTGGTCGAACGAGAGGTCCAGCTTCTTCGTTGCCCGACGCACAGCCCGGGGCTGCGCCATGAAGGTCATCCGGATGAACAGGCGCGTGTACTCGTCGAGTCGCGCCTTGTACTTCTCCGCGCGCTTCGCATCATGATTCTGGAGAATTTCCAGAACCTGCGTGTACGTCTTAGCGGTGTAGAGCTCCTGCGGATACGGGTCCATCAGCCTCTTCATCCGGTGGAATGCACGGATGGTGTTCGTGAACCAGCGATTCGTCGTGGGGATGTGGCGGGCGAATGCCGTGGGCACCTCCGGGAGATCCAGGAGTTCGCGGGACTTAGACGGAGGTTCGCGTCGTTCAGGGCGCCACGGGCAAGTACCTGCGCACCGACCGGGACTCCACCACCCGGAACAACCTCGACGACCTGCCGAACCTGTAGGGGACAGGTCCGGACGGGGCGCGACCGAGTCGATCTCGCGTCGCGGGTTCGCTGGGAAGGCGGCGGGTGGGGGCCCGCCGTCCCAGCGAACCACTGTTGCGCTGGACAATTCGACAAGTCGTTCCGCTGACCCGCGGGACACCAACGCTACCCGTTGGAAGCCTCCTGGATCGCCGCCGCGAGCTCGTCGTAGCCGACGACCGCTGTGGCGAGCTGCTGTGCTCGCACCCAGGTAAGTGTTGACTGCCCGGTTGCCTCGAGCGCAACGCGCGAGAGCACGGCGAATCGCCAGTTCCCGATGTCGAGTTGGTCGAACTGCTCTCGCCCTGCGAGATTCACGGCGAGAACGTAAACATCGGCGTTGTAGGTCGACTCGGCGGCGTATGTGTTCGTCAGAGGGTCAAGGAGCTTTCCGCGGAGGCCTGAGAACGCGAGCGTGGACGGTTGGCGCTGCGACCACCGCTGCACAAGTGCGCTGGACTTCACCTCGATGCGGATGCCGCCCCACAGGACGTCGAACGCGTCCCATTCGACGCGCACCGGCCGCTCGGCCCCGGTGGCACGCCACACAAGGTACTCGGCCAGCCACCCGCGAACATTGTTCGTGGTCACATCGGGCAATGCGAACCGCCAGAAGTCAGACACCGATGCGTCGACTCCGAGTAACCGCTCGTCACCGGTTAGCGGATCCAGCGGAGGCGGTTCGACCATCGTCATGCCGTGAGCCTATCCGCCGTTGTGCACCGGCGGGATTGGTCTCTGGGTGCCACCCGATCCTTGAGGTGATCGCTCGATGCGATGAGGTCGATGGTGAGCCTGCCGACCCGTCGGGGCGTGCGTGCTGCTGAATCGTGGACGGCAACGCCAAATCGTCACGCGCGCTGTTCCGAGTCGGCGATTGCTTCGTCGAGTTCGCGCATGCGCTCCTCAATGCGGAGGCGCGCAACGACCGATTCGGAGTGCTCGCTGCAGAGCCACTGGCCATCGAAGTTCTCGCCTGTGCGCTTCTGGCATCGGCTCCCGAGGCTGACGTGCCCACACCTTGCACTTGGCGCTGGACGAAGATGGTCGGGGGCGTTCGCGGCGTACGGCGAACTCTCCCATCCATACGGATGCTGAAGGCATCGCCATTCGAACCAGCCGCCGTTCTCTGGCCCATCGAGGTTCGGAGCCCAAACGCTGTGTTCACGCCAGCGGCGGACTACGACGATGTCTTGCGTGCTGTGCTTCTGCCCCCACTCTTCGCGGCGGCAGTAGGTGCACTCGCTAGTCAGAGGATCCTTGTCATCGCCGCGGTCCTCGATTTCCAGGATCGGGTAGGGCGTGTCGATGAGCATGTCTTTGAAAAGGACCATCAGGACTCCTTTCCATCGAAGATGCTCGTTCTCTCGATTCCGTCGCGCAATCTCGTCCACTGCTCAGCGCATGCGGAGCTGATGCGGTAGTAGACCTCGCGTCCTCGGGCCGGACGGAGGTCCTGACCTGTCGCCCTCGTGAACGGCGCGAGAGTTCCCTCTGGCAGGTGTGCGTTGATGTAGCGATAAAGGTGTGTGCGAAAAGTAGAGATCACCGACGCCGTCTGCCCGGTCCACTCAGCCAACTCAGCGATGCTGAGCCACTGACCTGCCGCGCCCTGCTCTACAACGGCATCCATGATCCTGACGTAAACCCGTGCTGTTGTCGTGGGTGCTGATGCGAATCGCTCGACTTGTTGGTCAGGCCATAGCGGGTAATCCGGAATCCCGTCGTCAGCAATGGCCGTGCGTGAGAGACGGTTCGTCTGGTCGGCGATGAGAAACGCCGCGAACCTGCGCACTTCCTCGGCGATCTCCCGCGGTACGTCGATAGCGATGAGGTTGTTCATAGTTCAGAATCTATAGCAAGTGCTGCATTCCATCAATACACAGTGCAACATACGGTGTGATCCACTCCGGGTGACGTTGCTTCGTGCGCGTGTCTATCCGTCGCACCGTTGTCCGTAGTGAGATCAGGCCCCCGCGCGGTATGTGGCATCACACAGTGAGCGTCGGCTGCGCGACGGACTGAGTGGAGCAGCTTCTTCTCCGGGCGAGCAAGCCGCGTCGATACGATGTGGGGAAGCATCGCGTCGGGTGAGGGTTCATCGTTAGCCGACGGCACACCTGGAGGGGCGATATGGGCACTACCACTGAGACTCGTGCTGCGTTGAAAACATGGCGCGAGGGGCTCATCGGGTTGGATCGACGCAGCCGTCTCCTCCGCTTCAGGGCTCCCAGGACATCCTCGCTGAGTTTCGATGCTCCCTCCGCGGACGCCATCCTCGATCTGCTCCGTTCCGGAAAGCTCCAGAGCTTCGTAGGCGACGTCATAGACCTGGACAGCGGCGAAGCGCGCCCGGCCCGCCCCGGGGCGTTTCTGCACGTTCCACGCGCAGACGCGGAGATCGGTCCCGTGGTCCGCACTCTGATGCGCCGCGCGAACGAAGAGTTCCTCGACCGCGGCCTCTCCGTGCTCTACGTCGCTTTCGGCATGCTCAAGTGGCAGGACGTGGATAAGACGGACATGACCAGTCCGATCTACCTTCTCCCCGTTGAGTTGGTCCCGGAGGGGCCTCGGGCGACGCCGAGGATCAAGGGCGGGCAGGACGACGCCGTCCTGAACCCCGCCCTCCCTCTTCGCCTCAACGAGTTCGGAATCACTCTTCCGACGTACGAGGAGGTCGAGGGGCTGACCGTGTCGGAGATCCTGAACCGTTTCACCGCAGAACTGACCAAAGCGAAAGACTTCAAGGAGTGGAGACTCGAGCCGGAGGTTCACCTCGCAACGTTCTCTTTCGCTAAAGAGGCCATGTACAAGGACCTCCTTGACAACGAAGCGAGCATCCTCGACCACCCGGTAGTCCAGGCCCTGGCAAACAGCGACCCCACGTCTCAGAGCGACGAGTTCCAGTTCGACCCTGTTGATCCCGCCGACATCGACGAGGTCGCCCCGCCGGAACGCACACCACTCGTGCTCGACGCAGACTCCTCCCAGCGTGCCGCTGTCGTAGCCGCTCTGGCCGGGCGCAGCTTCGTCATGGATGGACCGCCAGGAACGGGCAAGTCTCAAACCATCGCCAACATGATTGGCGCGCTCATGCACGCCGGTAAGTCGGTACTGTTCGTCTCGGAGAAGATCGCCGCACTTGATGTGGTGAAGAACCGGCTCAAGGACAGTGGCCTCGAGAGTTACCTTCTCGAGCTGCATTCCCACAAGACGAACCGCAAGGATGTCGCATCCGAACTCCTCCGGACCCTCGACAATGTCGCTCAGCCACCCCTCGGGATGACAGCCCCCTCTCGCTCAGCTCTTGAGGACCGCCGTCGCCGACTCAACTCGTACGCGTTGGCGATGAACGAGCGCCGCACACCACTGCAGGCATCGCTTCACGATGTCCTCGGTGAACTCGCCGAACTCGTCCACGTGCCCGTGGCTCCCGCTCCGAGTCGCCCACCTCTCCAACTGTCCGAAGAGGGCCGCGCGGCGCTCGGCGACACTCTCGCTCGCCTTGAACGAACATGGCGCCCTGCTGCCCAGGGTTCGACTTTCCTTTGGCGTGCCGTCACGGATCCCTCCTCGCTCGAATCGCGCCTCTACGCCGCGGTGAGCGCCCTTGACGAGCTTCAAGGCACGATTCGCCTCAATGAAGATGTCGTCGATTCGTTCGGCCTCCGCACACCCCGCCAAACGACGACCTTGATGGAGTTGCTGGATCTCCAACACGCTCAGCGACCCGCATTCGTCAACGACGAAT
This sequence comes from Microbacterium sp. ZOR0019, assembly GCF_000800925.1. Lineage (NCBI taxonomy): Bacteria > Bacillati > Actinomycetota > Actinomycetes > Micrococcales > Microbacteriaceae > Microbacterium > Microbacterium sp. ZOR0019. Next base: position 26,139 of record NZ_JRKC01000025.1, read on the forward strand.
GGCTGACCGCAGTCGACCAGACCGCAACCCACGCAGACCGTCAAAGACTTGGCGAGCTCGTCACCACGTATCACCGCGCCGCTGACCTCGTCATCGAGCAGGCCGGTGTCGCCTACGACCAGCTGCCCGTCGACTTCCCCTCGCGCCCCGAGGCCATAACCGTACTTGGGGCAATCGACCTCACCGGGCTCACCGCACAGACGCTGAGAGCCACCGCAGCCTCCTTCGAGGCCAGGGCGGCATCGCTCACCGCTGCCACCAACGCCGTCGCTAACCTCGCCCACCTCACCGGCGTGGCCGCCCCGGTATCCTTCGCTGATGCAGACCGTGTCGTGCGCATCACCGATATACATCGCGAGTTCCCCGGCATCGAAGCCGCTTGGCTCACAGCCCCCGGTCTCCACGCGGCCCGCGAAGCCACAAGCACCCTTCGCCTGGAAGCGCTCGCGCTCGAGCACAGTGAATCACAAGCGAGCGGGCTCTTCACTCCGAGCGCTCTCACGGCACCGTTGCGGGATCTCCAGGACCGCTTCGCCAACCTCCACACCGGACTCCGAAAGCTGTCCGGCGCGTACCGGACAGACAAGAAAGCGCTCGGAGCGCTCCTTGCCGACGCGAAGGAAGTGAAGTCCGGCATCGCTCACCTGTCGGACGCCATCGCATGGTCTGATGCCGTCGGAAAGTTCGAAGCCGCCGGCATCGCATCCGGACACCTACTCGGGCGGTGGTGGCAGGGACGTTCTACCGACTGGGAAGCGGTCGACCGATACCTCGGAGCGGCCGAGGAAGTCATCACGCTCAGCGGCCACGCGGTCTCCCGCTCGACGGTCACCTACCTGGCTTCCTCGACGGTTGATCCCGCGGAGGCGGCAGTTGCGGACTCTGTGCGTTTCGAGCTTGCCAACTGGCGAGCAAGTGTTGCGTCGCCTCCTGCTCTGGCCGGGCGACCGGAACTTCTCGTGGAGCCACCTGCAGCCTCGGTCGCCTGGCTGTCCGCGCATGTCGCCCCGATGCGAAGCGCCGCTGAGCGGATCGAGTCCGTGTCGGCAAACACCGGCAGAGAGCACACTCTTGGAGATGCTGAGGCGGTCATCGCTGCAGTCCAGGATGCGCGAGCTTGTGCGCGAGAACTGGACTTGGCGACCACCGACATGAACGCCCGGTTCGGTCCGCTTTACCAGGGCTTCCGCACCGACCTGTCCGGCGTCGACGTCGCCCTGGGATGGGCAGGAAGAGTTCGCGAGCTGGCGGGCGGGGCGCTTTCGCCTCATCAAGTATCTGCTCTGGGTCAGTCTTCATCCGTCGGTAGCCTTGAGCCTGTCCTTCGGAAGTGGGAAAGCGCGCGCGACGAGATCCTCAACGCGTTCGACTCGTCGCGCACGGAGGAACTGCGGGAGGACTTCGGCGACTTCGCGACTGCCTTCGAACTGCTCACGGACTTGCAGTCCGACACCATCGGTCAACAGGAGTGGTTCGACTACCAGGCAATCCGTGCCGAGCTTCGCGAACTCGACCTCGACGAGACCGTCAACTTCTGCATCGTGCAGCGCCTGCAGGCCTCGGCCGTTCCGAAAGTCATCGAGCGCGCGCTGCTGCGCGCATGGGCGGACGAGCACATTCGCACTGACACCCGTTTACATCCACTACTCGCCAGCGACCGAGAAGCTCTCGTCGCCGAGTTCCAGAAGCTCGACCGAGAGATCGTCGCGGCAGCCACCAGCGACATCATCCAGTCCGCGAACACTCGGCGGCCAGCGAACACGTCGCTGGGAGAGCCCGCCCTGATCCGGCGGGAGGGGATGAAGCAGAAACGCCACATGGCGGTTCGCAACCTCATCACCCAGGCACGTACGGCGATTCAAGCCATCAAGCCGGTCTTCATGATGTCTCCGCTGGCGGTCTCGCAGTACCTTCCGCACGATCTGAAGTTCGACGTGGTCATCTTCGACGAGGCGTCCCAGGTCACCCCGGGCGACTCCATCAACTGCATCTACCGCGGCAGATCGTTCATCCTCGCCGGGGACGACAAGCAGCTTCCACCGTCGCAGTTCTTCGAACGGGCGGTGGAATCCGACGACTCCGACGAGGAGGACTCTGACGTCAAAGACTTCACCTCGATCCTCGAACTCGCCAAGTCCTCCGGCGCGTTCCGAAACCTGGGCCTCCGGTGGCACTACAGGTCGCGTCACGAAGCCCTCATCGCGTTCTCGAACTACCGGTTCTACGAGGGGCACCTCGTCACCTACCCGTCCGCGCAGGACGAAGGACCGGATGTCGGAGTCGAGTTCTTCCACGTAGAAGGGATGTATCGCCGAGGCGGGGGAGCAGACAACCCGAAGGAAGCCAAGGCCGTCGCAGAGAGAGTCATTCAGCACTACCGGACACGGCCCGGTCTCTCCCTCGGTGTCGTCACCTTCTCCGTCGCGCAGGCCGACGCCGTTGTCGCAGCCGTCGACGAGCTTCGCACGCAGCACAGAGATCTCGATCCTCACTTCGATAAGAGCGACCGGCTGAACGGATTCTTCGTCAGGTCTCTCGAGTCGGTTCAAGGTGACGAACGCGACGTCATCGTCTTCTCCATCGGGTACGGCCCAGATGAAGCGGGCAAGATCTCCACCAACTTCGGTGTCCTCAATAAGGACAAGGGATGGCGTCGCCTCAACGTGGGAGTCACCCGCGCGCGGCAACGCATCGAGGTCGTCGCATCCATGGACGCAGGCGACATCCCGCCCTCCTTGAACGAGAACGTCGAAGCCCTGCGCGCGTACCTCGACTTCGCACGCAGAGGTATCTCCACGCTCGGCACGCAAGCCTCCGTGACTGGCCTCATGCCCGACTCGCCGTTCGAAGAGTCCGTGATACGGGCGATACAGTCCTGGGGCTACGTCGTTGAGCCCCAAGTCGGAGCCGCCGGCTTCCGCATCGACATCGGTGTGCGACACCCCGCCAAGCCCGGCTCCTTCGCCCTCGGCGTCGAGTGCGACGGCTACCAGTACCACTCGGCACCCGCCGCACGCGACCGGGATCGGCTCAGGGACCAAGTGCTGTCAGGCCTCGGTTGGACCCTTCACCGGATCTGGGGCACCGGATGGTACCGAGATCGTCAGCAGGAGGAAGATCGGCTTCGGGCGGCCATTGAAGCCGCGGTCTCGGGAACAGCGACCCGTCAGCGGAACTTCACAATTCCGCGCGCGACGGTCGAGACGAGCGCAGCGGAGGTCGAAGTTCCCTTCAGTTGGGCTGTCGACTACATCGAAGCGGAACCCGTCGCGTTGCCCTACTGGGTCCAGCCCGCAGAGCCCGGCAACCACCTCCACCTGGTCGAACCCCTCAAAGCGCTCGTCCAGGTCGAAGGGCCTGTTCACCTCGACACCGTCAGCGAACGCATCCGAGAATGGTGGTCCGTCGGCCGAGTCACCGCCCGACTCAAAGACAACATAGACCTCGCCATCACGAAGGCGGGCCTCGCCCGAGATGGCGATTTCGTCGATGTGCAGGGCCGCACCGTAACGAAGGTGCGGTCACGCGACCACAACCGCAAGCCAGACCAGGTCCACCTCGATGAGTTCGCGCTCGCCGCCGAGATGCTCGTACGAGATGTCGGCGGAGCGTCGCGTTCAGAGGTGGTGAACGCCATCGCGCGCCAGTTCGGCTGGACACGGACGGGTGCCATCGTCGACCAGCGCGTGAATGCAGCTGTCGACCGCGCTGTTGCCCGCGGGGTTCTCGCCGAATCCGGAGATACCTTGTCGGCAGCACCTTCTAAGTAGCGTCATCATCCGGTACTAGCGAGAGTGACGAGAACGCAGCCGTTCGAGGCGACAGTTTGCAGTGTCACAGGGTCGTCGCGACGCTTGGGGCGCGTGAAGCCATCAGCGTGATCCTTGCCGTGGTTACAGCGCAAGGTCACTCGCCCTCTGACTGCGAGGAGGAGGGTGCCGATAGCATCAGCGCGTGGAGGAATCGGATTTCTACGGCATCAGCGGAATGAAAGAGACCGTCTGCCTGAGTCACATCACAGACGACGTGTTGCGCGACGCTCTCGGCGAAGTCGCTGACAAGTTTGAATGCTCGTTCTGCCCGCGAACGTCCGAGCGCTCCACGGAGCCCTTCGCCGTCGCCATGGACGAACTCGGAACTCGGGTGTGGGACGTGGTCACGTGGCTGTACCAGTGGACGGATGGGGGCGGAGACCCATGGCAGTACGACGAGGAGTACGACGACACCTACGTGGTCTACGAGACCGTCGAGGAAGCAATTGATCCTGCATACGCCATGCAAGTCGTCGAATGCCTGATTGCAGCAACCAGCTCCTCGGATTCCTGGATTCCGAGTGACTCCATCGACCCGTCGATGCTTGGCTGGGACGCCTACTCCGCAACGGTCCGAACAGAGAGCCGGTTCGTCGTCATCGGAGCATCTGATCGGCCTGGCTTCGAGGAAGAACCCCCCGCCAGAATCGGAAGGTTCCTCGAATCGCTGCTTGCCTACGTCGAGTCCGACTTAGTGGTGGAGCTGTCGGCAGGATCGAGACTGTACCGCGGACGCATGACCGACGACGCTCGCCGTCTACTCGACGAAGTGCGCGCTGAACCAAGTACCCAGCTGGGGTCCGCGCCATCTAACCTCGCGAAGAACGGTCGCCTTTCGCCGCCTGGGATCAGCCTCTTCTACTCAGCCGACGACCTGCAAGTCGCAATCGCTGAGATTGCTCTGCACTCCGAATACGACGAGGCCATCATGGGGGCGTTCAGAACAACGAGGGCACTGAGGATACTCGACTTCAGCCGGCCGCTGACGACGTTGCCGAGCATCTTCGCAACGGATGACGACAGTCGGAGACGCTGGATGTTCGCGCGCTTCAAGAAGCACTTCACAGACATGATCACTGCCCCCGTAGTGCTCGACGGAAGAGAAGCGTTCGACTACACGCCCACTCAGGTCGTCGCGGAGTGGCTGCGATGGGTTCCGGTCGATCACATCGACGGCATCGCGTGGCCGTCCCATCTCACGGACAAGCTCAACGCCGAAGCCGGACCAGGCAAACCGATCCTCCAAGAGGAGGCCAACGACGACAGTACAGGCCCCCGCAACATCGCGCTGTTCTATGGCCACGGCACAGACTTTCAGTCAGATCCGCCGACTACGGCCGAACTGGCTCGTCTGAATCAGCGGCATCCGACGCTCACGCTATCGGCGGATGACATCACCATGCACAGGGTTGTCCGCAGCGTTCGAGCGCAAGAGATCGAGCAAGTCGACGAGGGCTGGGACGATCCCAATCCGATGTTCATGACCTCTGGCTGGTAGGCACATAGCCGCGTCCCTATTGACAAGGCCGACCCGCTGAAGACTCCGGGGCTGATCGTGCCGAGAATCGACGAGCCGACAGCCGAGCAACTCGCCCCTTTTCTCAAGTGGAATCCGTTCCACCGCGGATGACGCCGATCACTCGAATATGCGGTCCATGCGGCCATGGACCGCCCGACGTCTGACAGCCTGAATACGATTGGTCCATGCGAGATCCTGCCGATGCCGTCGATTTCGAGTTGATACTTGACCGCAACTCGGACGCGCCAGCCGAGCTTCACGCCGTCGGTGAGCAGTACTGGGAAAACATGGGGATCGATGCCGAGACAAACGAGATCCGCTGGGCGCGGAAGACCGGCGAGATTGACTTCAAGCCGTGGTCTGGGACAGCCCACTACGCTGCGGGCGCCGCCCTGACAGCTTCCTCGCCCACCTTCTCGTGCTCGTCGTGCGGAGGAGTGCTGACCCTAAGCTCCCGGCAGACACTCACTGATGCCCGCCGAGGTCTTGCCGTCGAATGTCGGTCCTGCAACACGCTTGTCGATGAGCGCGCCGCCACGGTACTCGACCCGAAGACTCAGGCCAAGCGTGAGAAACGCGCTCAGACGGAGCGCATCCAAGCTGCCGCGCGGGCCGAGCAGTTCGCCCGGCAGGAGGAACAGCGCGCCCGGGAGAGCGAACTCGAAGCATCCCGCCGCCAGGTCGTTGAAGCGACGTATCCCAGTGAGGACAATGACGGCGGCTACGCGGTGGATAAGGCATCGTTGCGCGCGAAAATCGCTGCGCTCGCAGTCATCCACGCCGCAGGCACTCCGGACGGACTTATCTATCCAGTGCAGTACGACACGTCGCTCGCTCCGAGTTCGGAGACGGCCCGCGATCTGTTCCTCGCGGCGCTCCATGCGGACCTCCTGCTGATCCACCCTTCTTCGCCGCCGCAGGCCTTCGTCTGGGGCGACGACGATCCGCTTGAGCTCACGACCTCGTTCTACGCGCATCTGGCTCGGTTTCATGTTCCGGGCGAGGGGTCGCTGGCCCGCCGCCTCCAGAGCTTCACGGGATACCTTCGAGAAGCCCTCCAGATCGATGCGCTGTGGTCGACGGATCGGCACGATCTCATCGCGCTTTCGCAGGAGCTTGTCGCGGAGGAAGCCGTGCGGTACTTCCGCTACTACCTCGGCTCGCTCAATCTGCCGGATCCGGCAGAACACCACCTGGAGGCCCTGCGTACGCATGTCGCGAAGGCCGCGGTGAACTTCTCGCTGGGGCAGTTGTACCGGATGGCGTGGTCATCCTCGCGCGATGCGATCTCCGCTTATGAGCGCATTGCTGGTCTCAGTAGAGACAAGGCCTCGACCCACGCCGTCAACAAGTTCGCGCAATGGGTGCAACGCGCGCTCGATGCACCCGACGACCTCGGCGGCCCCTTCAACGAAGACACGATCAATCTGCCGCTCAGCGCAGCGACGGACATCGTATTCCGCGTCGTGCTCGGCCTCAACCCGATGCGCGCGACCCCGCTCGACGTCAGTGACGCGCTCACCGGCTCGCCCGATGAGGAACTCCGTCGTGCTTGCGACGACCGGATTCCGGACCGCGCAGAGCTCATCGAATGGCTACGCACCGATCAAAGTTGGTCCGCGGGTGGTTTCAGGGCTGCGCTCGAGCGCGTGGGCGGGGAGTTCTACGCACCGTGCGCTCCGAATTGCGCCCATGGACGCGTGCCGTCCGTCGCTTACAATGCAGGTCGACTGTTCGATCGCATCGCGGCTCGCGTCGGCGAGAGCGACGGCGCGATCGTGGTCGCCGAGGCCATGGCGATCGGCAACGACACCGACTACCGGGGGAGGGCTGGCGATCTGGCTCTGGCGCTCGTGCTGGCCGAACTAGGACGGGAGCCTTCACGCGCCGATTGAGTGCGTTACTGCTCCTTCGGCCAAAGCCCCCAACGGTTGGCGCGACCGCGTTTCACGACCGCGTCCGGGTGCTCTTGCTGGAGCTTCGACAACCGCTCGATGACCTCGGCGATCGGGAGGTTGCCAGGCAGCGTAGCGAGTGGTTGAGGTTTTGGCTGCTCGGGCTTCGTTGCGTCGATCCGCTCCTGCGCACCGCGGAGGATTTCTCGTACCCGTTCCCATCGGGCGGCATTCAATGGCCACGCTGGACACGGACTCGTCTCGAAGACGTCGCCGTAGTCGTGCTGATATTGCGGCGTATAGCAGTCCGCGCACGTGTCCTCGGTTTCGAGGCGTGGAACCGCCAGCAGCACGTTCAGTCGCCGCTCCGCGCTCCACAGCTGCGCATCGATGCTCGCTTTCTCCTTGCGGTCCTTCGTGCTGGCTCTGGTCTGACGTAGCTCCGCCACAGTCTCGCGACGCTCCTCGATCCAGCGGCGCCGGAGGATGCCGTAGCAGATAATGTTCCATTTACGGCGGTCACGGGGGAGTTTGCCGCCCTCGTCAATGACCGTCTCTGGGTCTCCGACGATGCACTCGAGCCGGGCGATCTCGCGGGTGCGGTTCGCGACCTTCGCCTCGAGCTCCGCCACCTGCTGGGCGCGACGATCCGGAGCCATCCCGGGGAAACGGGTTCCACCTTTGAGCTCCACCGTTTCCTTTCGTTGGCAGACGGCGATGCATTGCTGCTCAAGGAGCGCGTAGCGAGCGCGCTCACGTTCTGGGTCATAGCTGGCCTTAGCTTCCTCCCAGCGGGCTTCGTCGGCCCGCCGTGCAGCCCGGACCCTGCGGGTGATTGCGGCGTTGATCGCGCCGACACGGCGCTTGGTCATCGGGCGGTGGTCGGGCTCCGCGCGTTCCCACTCACCCATCACCTTCTCTGCCCACTCCACCTCGGGCTGGAGCTCCTTCTCTCGCCACGGGTTCCAGTCCGTCTCATGGAAAATCTCAAACCAACGTCGCTGCGCCGTCAGGAGGTCATCGAACGTGGACGTGCAACCGGACTTCGGCCTCCAGAGCGTTCCTTCGTGTTCGTAGACCTTCTGCTCGGCATCGGCTGTCGTCGTAGACATGGAACCAGCATCGCGCCTCACTCTGCCCGAATGCCAGTGTCGGCGGCATACGGCATCATCAGTGACATGTCCGCACCTGGCCGCGCAAAGTACGGCCCCAACCAGTACCGCGCCTACATCCAGTCGGCCGAATGGCGCACTGTCCGCGAGCGGTATTGGTCGTCCAAGCTCCCGAAGAACTGCTTCGTCTGCGACAGCCCTCGCGTCGCCGGCATGCACCTCCACCACCGGACGTACAAGAACCTCGGTGCGGAACGCCTCATGGACCTCGTGCCAGTGTGCCCTGATTGCCACGCCTTCATTCACGATCTTCACAACGACCCGTTCTGGAAGCGACACGGCGGGCTTTGGGCTGCGACGAAAGAGGCCCGGCGGCGGGTACATCCGACGAACCGTCGTACACCGGGAAAGATGCAACGAGGGCCCGACACTCAAGCGCTGGGCCGCGCGGCGAGGGCCCTTCGTTCTCAGCGCTGAAGACCACTCCGACTGGGAGACCCTGGCGTTGTCCGACGATCAGACTGCGGAGCTGCGTTGAGTAGCGTTCCGACGCGATATCGTGTGCCGATCAGGTGTTGGGCGTCCAGGAGGTATCGGTGATCGAAGAATTCCTTGCAGAGCTGAAGGAGCGCATGCGCGCCACCGCCAGCGATCATGTCGAGGCCGCACACGTTGAGGGGTTCGAGGCTGCATCCGAGATTTGCCTGCACGTTCTGAAAGCGCGTAATGATCGAATCCTCGCGAGCTACAGTTCAACGTCTCCACTCAGCGAGGGTGATCAAGCAGTGCTCGCAGCACTCAACGAGCTGAAGTCCGAGATGGAACGCGACCTGCGTCGATACTGGAGGCCTCCGGCCCGGCCAGTTCAGTGAGCGGCCTCCCGCCTGCTCCCCGCCGTCCGGCGACGGGTTCATCTCCAGAAAGCGGTGTGCTGCACGACACCGCCACGCTAGATTCGCACCATCAAATCGCCCAACGTCGGTACCCCCTGCCAAACTGGACGGCATGACGGACAACGACTGGCCAGACCTCGAAAGTGTGCGCGAGGAAGCGGGGCTGCACCTTCACTGGCAGGGACGCCGGTCCTACAGGTCGCTGGTTCCCGTCCCGCGTGTGCTCGAACAGAACGACGAGCTCTCGTTCCAGCCAGAGCAGGGTCGCAACTTGGTGATCGAGGGCGACAACCTGCAGGTGATGGTCTCGCTGCGGACGCAGTACGCCGATGCGATCGACGTGGTCTACATCGATCCTCCGTATAACCGGGGCGGCAACGACTTCCGGTATAGCGACGCCCGCTACCACGACCCTGATGCAGATGCCAGCGATGCGACGTACGTTTCGAACGTCGATGGTGGACGCCACACCAAGTGGTTGAACTACATGGCGCCCAGGCTCGTCGGGATGAAGACCCTCATGGCGGATAGTGGAGTGATTTTCGTATCGATCAACGACATCGAGCTCGGAAGACTTCTGATGCTGATGGACGAGATCTTCGACGAGAAGAACCGCATCGGTGTCATCACCTGGCGAGGATCCGCCGACAACAACCCGTCGCGTATCCAGACGGAACACGAGTACATCGTCTGCTACGCGAAAGACATCAACTTCGTCCCGAAGGTGTGGAGCTCGGTCGCCGACGAGATGCGCGATGTGCTCCTTGAACGGTACGAAGAACTGGTGCAGTCAGGGCTTGACGGTGCGGCATTGGCGAAGGAATGGGGCTCGCTGGTTCGCGCAAACGGAAGAGACTCGCTCGGGCGCCTCGCCCGCTACACGCACCTCGATGAGAACGGACCGTACCAGGTCGCCTATCGAGTGCATAACCCGAAGAAGGGCGGGTACGAGTACGGGGTCACGAAATCGGGAGTCGTTGACAACCCAAGGGCTCGTGGGACCTATCGGATGCCGGCAAACGGCTATCGCTTCCCGCCGCAGACGATGCAGCGATACATCGACGAGGGCAAGGTCGTCTTCCCCCGTCGCCATGAGCAGATCGTCCAGATGAAGGACTACCTGAAGGATTTCCGGGGCACTCTGAGAAGTGTTATCGATCTCGACGCACGCGCGGGCAGCTATCGGCTGAAGCAACTCTTCGGCGAAGAGTTCGATGGCTTCCGTTATGCCAAACCGGTGGAGCTGATTGAGCTCCTGGTTGGCGCTGCCGGCTCCAAGGATGCCCTCGTACTCGACGCCTTCGCGGGCAGCGGCACGACTGGCGACGCTGTCATGAGCCTTAACGCTCGTGACGGTGGACGGCGTCGTTTCGTTCTGATCGAAGAGGGCAACGAGGATGATCCGTACGCCCGCACACTCGTTGCGCCGCGACTGCGTTCTGCTATCGAACACGATGGCTTTGACTCCGGCTTCGCGTTCCTCACGACTGGGGCGCAGCTTGACCGGGAAGCGATCCTGAGCCTTGAGAAGGACAAGATCGCTGCCGTCATTTGCCAGACAGATCGATCCGGCACGCGATCCGGAATCAAACCGATCGGTGGCAAGAAGTGGGTGATCGGCTCGAATCAGCGTGGTGAGGCGCTCGCGCTGGTCTGGTTCGGATCAACGAACAGCCAAGTGAATGCCTCGGTCATCAACGAGGCGCTGGCGGAAGCGAAGGGAATCGGGCTGAAGACCCCTATGCGCATCTACGGCACCACCTGCACGATCAGCGAGACCAAGTCGTTTGTCTTCTGCCAGATTCCTGACGAGATTCTGGCGGCACTGCAGATTGAGGACCAGATGCCGGAGGAAGTGGAGGCCGAGTTGGCGGAGGTAAATTCGTGAGCAACGTGCTTCGCCTGTTCGAGTTTCAGGAGATCGCGGCGAACCAGATCGCTGAAGCTGCAGCTGAGTGGGTGCAGTACTACGCGGAGGACGGTGCACTTTACTTCGGCAAGACGCCAATCCCGTTCATTGGCCACTTGAAGGCGGTGACGGGCGCCGGTAAGACTCCGATCCTTGCGAAGATTGTGTCCGACCTCACTCCAGCTATTGTCCTCTGGACCTCTAAATCGAGTGCGGTGGCGGATCAGACCTATCGGAACCTGAACGGGAAGTATGCTCACCTGCTCCCGGCGGGGACACGCGTCGTTCGCGAGCGCCCGAGCAAGGCGGAGTGGGAAGAGCTCATTGAGTCGACAACCGGCCTGACGATTTGGGTCACCACCGTCGGTTCATGGAACGAGGCGGAGTTCGCGGACTCCGAAGGCAGCGAGTCGGCTCGCCTCAACATGCACCGCATCCACAAGGACTGGGGTGGGGATAGGTCGCCCTGGGATCAGCTTCGCTCGTTGCTGCAGCGTCCGCTCTGGGTGGTCTACGACGAGAGCCACAACCAGACCACAACGCAGCTCGAGCAACTGATTGGGCTTCGCCCCGTGGGATTCCTGTTGGCCTCTGCCACCCCGCCGAGCGGCGGGCTGTTTGATCGGTTCGCTGAGGTAGTCGACGGCGATGATCGCGCACGGGAGATCGCTGCCCGTGGCCGTCACAAGGTGGAGACGAAAGACGTCGTCGAGAATGAGCTTCTGAAGCACACCATCATGGTCGAGAACTACGATTCTGACCCTGACCAGCTTCTTGACGCCGCGGTTGGTCTCCACAGGGAGCTCTCCGAAGCAGCCTTGGCGGAAGGTGCGACGATTACGCCGAAGGCGTTGTATATCGTGGAGCGTTCCAATCCTCGGAAGGATGAGATCATCTCGCGTCCGGTCGCGATCTGGGAGCATCTCCGCGCCCGTGGGGTGCCCGCGCAAGAGATCGCGATCTACACGCAGACCAAGGTCGTTCCGGACGAAGCTGTTCGCGTCTCGTCGCTTTCTGAGCTCCAGCCCCACCACACGCACATCATCTGTAACCGTGCGCTTCAGGAGGGCTGGGACGATCCCGAGGCATACATCGAGTACTTCGATGACGAGTCAAACTCTTACGTTCGGATCGCCCAGGTTATCGGCCGCGCGCTGCGCCAGCCCGGTGCCCACCACTACGTGGATGACCGGCTGAACACCTCGACGCTCCTGGTCCGCGTCCCGAATCAGACCTTTGAAGGGATCGTCAACGGTCTGAAGGATGAGCTGGCGCTGTACGCGGTCGATGAGACGAACCCATCGGCCAGCCCCTCCATCCGGCTGAAGACTCGTAAGGACGCGCTTCCTGACGTTCCATCGAAAGCGGATCTCCCCGACGACGTCTGGCTGCCGCAATACGTCCTGGGGGAGGCGGAACTGGAGGACGAGAAGAAGAAAGCGCAGGCTATGTCTCGGCAGCCGTTCGCGCCGGAGGATCTGCTCGCCAAGGGACGCAAGTCCATCCAGAAGATCTCGCTGCGTGGTGAAGAAGACTCGACCCGTTATGAGCAGATCGCGGCGAGCATGCGGCGCAAGAACGGTGAGTATCTACGTCGTCGAGTACAGCTGCGCGCTCGTCACTGCGCTCACCTGCTTGAGCCGGAACTCTTCACGGGACCTGCGTTCGAGCAATGGGCATGCTCGGGGTCGACAGCGCAGGCAATGCTGTCAGAGCGCGCCAACGCAATTGCGGAAGCCTTCGAGGCGACGGTCGAACTCGTCCCCAATGAGATCCATGGCGAGGAGAGGTGGTCCCCGTCGGCGCACTCGCCCACGGTCGACAAGTTCCACTCTTTCAACAACGCCGTGCATGCCCGGTACGCCCAGAACCAGTTCAATAGTGAGGAACTCGAGTTCGCAAAAGCACTCGACTCCCTCAACCGCGGCATCTGGATGCGCAACCCCACCCGAGGAGATGGGTACGGAGTTTTGCTGCCGATCAAAGTCGGTTCCTCGAACACCTTCTATCCCGACTTCCTCTGGTGGGTTGATGGAGAGTGCTTCGCCATCGACCCCACAGGCAAGCACATCCTCGAAGAGAAGGTCCGCGGCAAGCTACTCACGATAGATCGACCGAAGATCGCGCTCCTCACCAAGGGCAAGGTCAGCAACGACTTCCACCAGCTCTCCGACACGGACGGATACACGCTCGTCCGCCCGCGGAAGAGTCGCGCTGCCGCGCCTGAGTACGTGAATAGCCTCGTCGAAGCGCTGGAACGGCTTGCACCCCCAGCGGCCGTGTCGGACAACGAAGCAGGCTGACGTCTCGTGGTAGCTGCTGCCGGCCAGATCGCCGTCTTTCTTGACACCACTGAGTTCTCCGCGAACTCCTCGCTCGAATCTGCCGGCTGGGATTCTCTCCAGGCGGCGATCACATCTGGACTCGTAGTTGTAGCTGTCTCCGAAGTGACAGTGCGCGAACTCACCCGTCAAATCATGAAGAAGGCGGACGACGAGCGTGCTGCCATCGAAAAGTCGATCGCAGCACTTGCCGCGCACTCAATCGAGGCAACACTGAACTCTCGGCTGGCCGACGACATCGAAGGCGCCCTTCGAGGTCGTCTTGCACGGCGCAAGGTTCAGGTGCTGCCGTTGCCCGAGGTCAGCCACGACGAACTCATTGGTCGAGACTTGGCTATCCGCAAGCCGTTCGACAAGGACGGGAAGGGCTACCGCGATGCCCTGATCTGGCAAACCTTCGTCTGCTGGGCGCGGCAGTCCTTGGCTGCGGTAGGCGCAAGCGAGATCTACTTCGTGAGCAGAAACGTAAGAGATTTCGCGTTCGAGGGCGCACTCCACCCTGACCTCGCGGTGGACGTCCCAGCTGACATTGTGGTGCAATTCACGCATCAGCTGAGTTCGATCGTGGCGCGCGTGCGCGAGATTCGAACGCCCAGTGTGAATCCTCCTGCGAGCGAGGATGAGCCTGCAGCGCCGAGTGCTGCGGGTGCAGCCGGGCTCGCGGTGTTCGAGGGGCTAGCGGGCCAGGCGTGGGAAGACCTCGGGGGCTTCCCATTCACGTTCTCTTCCATCGAAACTGTAATGGTTGTGGCGGTCGACATCGCGCGAGAGTCGCTCGAAGCGACCCTTGTCGACACGATCGACGGTGTCGGAATTTGGGACGTTCGAGTTGGTGCGACGCTCACCCTCGAGGGCATGGTCTACCGAGGCGACGCGAGTGTTCTCGATGGCGAGTGGAGTGTGTCCTACGGCGACTTTGACGATCACTATCACGAGGCAACGCGAACGATCCAGTCCACCCTTGTGGCTGATGTCCGCATTGCCCGCGAAGGGGCAGAAGTAGACGCCGCTCTGTCGAGCATCTTGGTGAGTCGCGAGCAGGTCGCAAAGTGACGCTTGCCCTTGGAGCGATCTTGCTTGACGCAGGCATTGATGCTTCTGAGGCGTTAGTGATTCGCCATGCCTACGTTCGGGAGCACGAGGACAGCGGCATCTCGGGAATCCACGCGGACTCGACCGACGCCGAGATCCTCGAATACACACGCAACCAGTCTGCAAACACGAGGCGGTTCCCCGGGGTGCCACCTCGCTATTGGGTCGTCTTTATCCGCGAGGGTGGCGATCAAGCACGGCTATGGGCCGTGATCGAGAGCCGCGGTGAGATCTCGAACGATGGCGTACGTCGGGTGTTTGACATGGTCGAGTCCGAGCACATGACGGACCTGCGCGGACGGCTGGTCATCGGGTGGCGTTCGCCGCGGACCTGGTGGATGCGTGCCAGTACGGCAGCCAGCTACCCGGTGATGGGCATCGCCGATGCCGAGCCCGTGCCATTCCCGGGTTTTGACAGGCTCGTCCTTGACTACGCGCAACTCCAGGCCGTCATGCGCGAGCATCGCTACGCCTCTTGGCGAACTGCGCTTTCTTCAGTTGTTGGCATCTATTTGATCACTGACACCCGTGACGGCCGTCAGTACGTCGGCAAGGCCGACGGTGAGGAAAATATCCGTCAACGCTGGACCGCCTACGCGACCAACGGCCACGGAGGCAACGTGGAGCTCCGTGGTCTCGATCCTTCGACCTTCCGCTATTCCCTGCTGCGCGTGTTCGATCCGTCCACACCCACCTCGGCGATCGATGCGTCGGAGAGCCACTTCAAGGTCGCGCTCGACAGCCGTAAGCACGGACTCAACCGCAACTAGAGGTGCGGATGGCCCCGGTCTCGCCGGCAGCCGTCACCACTTCCCAGGTCGTGACCATCCTCGATGGCATCCAGGATCCACTGTCTAAGCGGCGGGATGATGTCCTTCGCTGCACTCAGCACTCGTATCTCTGCACATTTTCGGTAGTGAAGCTTCATGTGCTCCGGTGCGGACTGGTACTCGATCGCCTTGTCGGTGTCGGAATGCCAGACCATAGCGTTCAGGTAGAGGTTTGCGTAGTGGTAGTCGGTAGAAAGGCCTTCAAGTGGCACACCTGAGGGGGACACGCCGGGAGGCCCGATTCTGACGACTTGATCGTGGGTTTCACCTGGTCTCAACGGTCCCGGCGAACCGCCCAGATTGCCGGCGTACACGAAGGCATTCCGTTTCCAGTCGCCCAGGCCGCGTCGCGCCTGCTTCAGCCGACCCCGCAGTTCTGGATGTTCTCGTTCGATCTGCGCGGTGAGTCTATTGATGCTCACAGGGTCGTCTTCAAGGAAGACGATGGGGCGCATCCTTACTGCCATCGCGAGCCAGTCGTCATCAGGGAGCACTTGAGGATCGAAGCCTGTTGCGCCGAGTTCGCCGGTCTTGAGATCGAGGCGCATTTGCACGCTGAACTGTGCGTCCTTCCCTGCGAGCGGATGGCGCGCGATGCGTTCCGCTCGCTCGAGAAAGTTGGCAACATTAGCCACGAGGTCGGGGCTACTGGGCCCGCAGGTGTCCTCATAGAGCGCTGGCGACATAGAACGAAGTCTACGAAGACACCGGCTCATCGGACCTTTCTCTGCACCGCGTGCCTGGGCAACCAGCGCTTCGTGGTTCCTGAATTTGCGTGGCTGGAACCGTAGCGGCTGATCAGTTCGGAACTGGGTAGATGCGCCTAGGCAACCGCCGACACACCCCCTGCACAGAACCACTCGCTCTCGCTCCATCCGCGATACGCGACCTCTTTCCAGACCAGTGCCGGCTCCGCAGAGAGGCTCTGCGCCATTTCCGCCAGGTAGGCCGAGACTTCGCTCGGGCCTCCGGTGTCAAGGAGGCCCACCAGATAGCCCCGAATGCCCGTGAGCTCCACGGCCGCCTGATCCGCGTAGAGGGTGTCAAGACCGAACTTCTCGAAGTGGAATTGGACTCGCGCGGCTTGATGAGCTGTCCAGTTCGTCTCGGGTACGACGCTGAAGTGTAGTGGCGCACCTGGTGATTCGTCGACGATGCAGGTAAGCCAGGGGCGGGTCGCGAAGTCGTCGTAGTAGCCGTGAAGGATCTGGTCGCCCGGGTTCTCGCCTGCGTACTCCAGCTTTGTCCCGTTGCACTCATCGCAGATCGGCACGAGATTGATGGGAACGATCGCCAACTCGGGAAACTTCCGTTTCGGGAGGTAATGGTCTAGTTCGGAGGCCTCTCGAACGAGGCACAGAGGACAGCGACCAAGCCGTGATGCTTCGCGGAGCCGGTTGTAATAGCCACGCGCCGATCCCCTTAGTAGCCGGTTCTTGTAGGCCCATTTGACGGCGGTTCGCAACGGTATCTCGACAGCGGCGTTGTGGCTTCGGAACTCATAGAGCCGCTCGTCATCCGCCAGCAGATGGAAGCTGGCCTCGGCCTGCTCCAAGTCCTCTGCGTGATGGACGATGCGATTCTCATTCATGGTCTCGCCGAACGTAGCGATGATGTCGGCGACGTTGAAGTCGGGCCGATCGACGATGATCACTGGTTACCCCGAGAGGCGAACCAGGCGCGAACAAGTGCGCGTGCCTCGCCGCCAAGTTGGTATCTGAACCGTTTGAGAACTTCCTCGTAGCTGTCAGCTTCTTCGGCCGCCTCCTCAAGCAGCTTGTAGAAGCCGGCGCGGGTCACCTCCAGGGAGAAGACATCGTGGGTCAGTACGCCCACGTTCTCGCCGAAGGTCTCGCGCACCGGACGGTCCACCTTGCTGGTTCCTCCGCTGCGGCGGACAACGAGCACGCACTCTCGGGGTACCTCTTGCAGGAGCACGGGAGAGTGGGTGGCGGCGATGGCGACGCCGTTCCGCTCTTGCATCAGGCTCGACAGCGCGCGAACAAACGCGCTGAGTAGTGGCGGGTGCAGATGCGCTTCCGGCTCGTCGAGCAGCACGAGTGAACGTGAGACGACCGTTTCAACCAAGCGCGTCACTGTGAGCAGGACGATCTTGTGTCCCGAGCTCAGGCGCCTAAAGGTCTCCTCCGCTTCGGTGCGAGGCTGTCCATCAGGGCCAAGGTTCATCTGTTCCTCGACCAGGTCCGCGACCGCCGCGTCCCGGAAGTTCTTGTCACTCTCGAGTGTTCGGAGGGCCTCCTTCCAAAGCGAGTTAAGGCCCCTCTGGAAGATGCGTTGCGCGCTCCCCGCGAATGCTTTAGCAAGCTCTTCTGGGCTGAGTGTCCCGTCTGCCTCCTGCAGCCCGATCCGGGAGTAGGTGACGTTAAGCCCTTCGGCACCTTCCTGTGGCAGGTCCGACTGATCAAAGGCGCTAAATGAGACGAAGACGAGGTTCGTGAACCCCGGTCCGCCCACCTCGGTGGAGTCGAAGCTCCCGGAGGGAACCTCCACGCTGTCGACGCCAAGGAGCTCGCGCGCCATCGAATGAAGCAGGCGTGTCTTCCCGGAGCCATTCCGGCCGATTAGGACGTGGACGTTGGTGGGTGGCTCTGAGTCGGGTTCGACCGAGAACGGAAGCCGCAGTGTCGGATCGCGGTCATCCTCTGGTGGCTGCACGAACGTGAATTTGTAGGGCACGAGATCGCTGCCACCGTGAGCAATGCGATGGAATTGGGTCTTTGCGGTCTCTGCGCCGACCTCTCGGAACAGAGAGTCATGAATGACGCCGTGTTCCCACAACCCATCGATCCGCTCTGGCGAGTATGCGAGGTCTTGTAGACCACGAAGCACTACTCCCGTGCGCTGCGCGCCCAATTCTGCAAGGAGCTTCTCGTAGTAGCTCTGGTCCTGCCCGAGCGATGCGTAGGACTTGCCCAGACGTGAGAACGTCGCTTGGAGTGGAGTTCTGAACTCCTCGTCGTTCGCATAGCTCTCGAACGTGACATCGGCGATCTTGACGTGGCCGACCCGTGTCAGATCCTTGTCGGCGTCGACAACGTACAGCATGTACAGGGTCCGCCAACGGTACCAGTCGTTCCAGATGACCTTGGTCAGAACAACGTCACCGGCGGCTGCCCCCTCAGGTGCACGAGCTGAGTCCACAACATGAAAACGCGCCATGACTCTGAACGACCTCCTCTGGTTGGCTTGAGCTTATCGGCGGGAGCAAGCCGAGTTGACGGGACCGCAAACACGCCCGCCGTGCTCCCTCACGACAGGGAGCGGCACCGCCAACTCAGCGTGCTTGCGTCCCAAGGTTTTCACACGATTGGAATCTATCGAAGGATGTAAGCATCAGACCGAAAGCCCCGGCCGCGACGCCCTGACTTCCTTTATTCGGACTTGGCTGTCGTCGGCGGACGCAGTGTGACACCGGCCCCAAGGATCGCAACTCGCGTCGTCTCCTGGTTCACGTCGAGCTGCGTAGCCACTTGTGATAGCGAAAGTCCAGACCCGTAGAGCCGGGCGGCTTCGCTCACCTGCTCCGGTGTCAGTGGCTGGCGCCGCACGACCACCGCGTTCGCACGAAGAATTCCGAGGATCGTAGACTTCGCAACCCCATACTCGCTCGCCAGAGCCGTGGAGGTCTCGCCCGCTTCATAGCGAGTGACGACCGCTGCGCGATCGGCGTCGCTCAACCGAGTCCACTTCCGGCGTCCAGTGGAGGCTGACTCCTTTCTCACGGAATCTCCGGTCATGGCTGAAATCGCTCGCAATCTGGCCACCGTTACCCCGGTTTCTGAATTTGTGGAACAGAGGTTAATAAGGTCGACCAAAATGATTATGGTTATCGTTCTCAAGTGAGAAAATAACAGAGGTAGAAGGCGCTGATTCAGGCGTCTTTTTTCATGTCCCGGTACATGTTTGGCGAATGATGCTCGCAGACATCACCCCTGTAGAAAGGTTCGAGTCCTGCAAGGTGTCTTGGCTCGGTACGTACTTCCCGGGAGTTTCTGACCTCTGTCGGATGTACCGGGGCGTTCATATCGCGCTTTCATACATGGTGCTTATGGATGCATTTTCCGGGGGAGAAGCGCATACTCGGCGCATAACTCAATACGGAGGAATGCGTACCGTGCCCCGACTCACTGATGCCACTTACCTAGCCCAACGTCACCGCCTGATGACGGCATGGGAGTTTCGTATGGGGCTGTTCGCCGAACTGGAATACTTCGAGCAGCGCGACCTACATCGGTTCTTTGCGCCGAGCAAGGAGCTCTACGACGACGATACCCTCGCCTACCGGCGCGAGATGACCAAGCTTCATCCGAGTCTTCCCAACCAAGCCGGCCGAGCGTATGCGCACTTCGAACGCGTCGTTGCCGAAGACGCGGAACGTCGCGCCAACCCGCCGGTCAAGACCGTGCGGCTGAAAGGTTCGCCCCGCCCACAACGCGTCGTGACGGTGCGCGGGGTCGCCCGGCCCGAGCCTGACGCAAAGCGACTCGCACAGCTAATCGTGTCGCTCGTACGTGAAGACGAGAAGAGCGGCGGAGAGCTGCTCAAGACGCTGAAGAAGTAATTGAGTGTTGACATCGTGGGCCTACTTCTTCATATTGAACGGCATATGAGGGCGCCACTATCCGAACCACTGCGGAAACCGAAGGAGAAGGAACCGTTTCGTAGTCCTTTGCGACGTATCAAGGACTACAGGTTACTCACTTGGATAAGACGCGCGTCGGGCTATCAAACGGATCCGATCCTCGCCCTGCATGATAAGGATAGCTTCGAGAAGGCACTTCCACTCGTAAAGGACTTCTCGCGAACAACCGCGGCCATTACCGGACTACTTGCCGCCGGTTCATTGACGTTCATCGGCTTGTTTGACGTAGTCAACTTTCCCGATCTGTTCTGGCTCAAAGTATCGTGGATCGCGCTTGGCGCCAGCACGCTCACACAGCTAGGAACTCATTTGCTGATGATGGCCGTCGTTGCTGGTAGCGATAGACAGCGCCACTATGAAGCTTGGGAAAATGCTCAACCCCCTCTGCCGGCGGAGCCCGAGGACATAGAGGAGGAGCTCCAGCTAGCCGCAGCGCGCATCAAGACAGAGCTTCACTACCGACAACTTCGGTACACCGTTCGCGCCATGCTTGCGTGCCTCACGTTACAGACAGTCTTCTTGATTGTCGGTGGTGCAGCAATCATCTACTTCGCGAGCACCGCAGTCTAGAACCCACTTGGAGGTCGGAGTCTCACCCCTTCTCCAAGGATCGCTACCCGCATCGTTTCCTGGTTTACGTTTAGTCGTCCCGCTACCTGCGAGAGTGATAGTCCGGACTCGTAGAGTCGCCTGGCCTCACTCGTTTGTTCCGATGTCAGTGGCTGTCGCCGCACAACCACCGCATTCGCTCGAAGAATCCCGAGGATCGTGGACTTCGCAACGCCGTACTCGTCGGCCAAGACCGTCGAGGTCTCGCCACCTTCGTAACGCGCGACCACTTCAGTTCGTGCGGCGTCACTCAAGCGAGTCCACTTTCTCCGTCCGGCTGAGACAACTGGAGTTGTTTGAGAATCCCCGGTCGCAGCGAAAATCGCGCGTAGGCTTGCCGCCGTCACCCCTGTTGTTGAATTTGTGGAACAGAGGCAAATAAGATCGACCGAAAAGCCCAGGTGGGAGTAGTTTCTCACCTGGGCTTCGTCGTGTCCGACCGGGCATTCGGTAGGCGCTGGCTGCCGCTGCTGATTTCGGAGCGCTCCTGCCGGTGCGCCGCGAGGCCCGCCCCGGGATCCGCTCGATTCATCACTGATGTCGTGACGCCCGACATTGGCTATCGTCGGATCGTGAACAGGACTGATCGGCTCTACGCCCTGGTAGAGGAGCTACGGGTCGTGGCGCCGCGTCCGCGGAGTGCGCGATGGTTGGCCGAGCGGTTCGAAGTGAGCGTTCGCACGGTGGAGCGCGACATTAGCGCGCTGCAACAGTCCGGCGTGCCGATCTGGGCCGAGGCAGGACGCACAGGTGGGTACTGCATCGCTCGTGAGCACACGTTGCCGCCTGTCAACTTCACACCCGAGGAGGCGATGGCGATGGCCGTCGCACTGCAAACGATGGGGGCCGCGCCGTTTCGTCCCGCTGCGGAGGCGGCGATGCGAAAGCTGGTGTTCGCGATGAGCAGCGATGACACGCAGGCGGCTCGCGACCTGGCGGGACGGGTGCACTTCCTGCGCGACGAGTTCGTCCTGAACCGGGTTCCGCGCCTCATCGCGGACGCCCTTGCACACCCGCGAGTGCTGCGAGTCGTGTACAGCGACCGTGCGGGGGCGCAGACCCACCGCGACATCGAGCCCCTCGGCTACGTCGAGTCGAGCGGCATCTGGTATCTGATCGCGTGGTGCCGGCTGCGAAGAGGCATCCGCGCCTTTCGGATCGACCGCATCCTCGACGTTACGGTCACCGCCGAGACGCCGGAACAGCGGAATCTGACAGCCGACGACATCGACATCGTCTACGGAAGACTCGAGCCGCTGAGTCTCTGAGAGCTCCAGAAACACCGACAGGACGCTGTCGCGCGGCTCGCTCATGCTGGTCAGGTCGAGATGGTCTCGACACCTGATCTGAGGGGCTACCCCATGAACTTCGTCTCCGTGCGCGTCATCACTAACGACGTCGCTCGCCTCGCCGACTTCTACGAGCTGATCACGGGCGGCACCACGGTGCGCACGGGCGACGTGTTCGCCGAGCTGACCACGCCATTCGCGACGCTCGCGATCGGCGATACCCGCACGGTTCCCGCCTTCGCCCCGGGTGCTGCGGAGCCAGCGCAGATTCGCTCGGCGATCATCGAGTTCCTCACCCTTGACGTGGACGCCGACTACGCGCGATTGAAGGGGGTCGTGGACTCGTGGGTCAACGAGCCTACGCTCATGCCGTGGGGCAACCGGTCGTTGCTGTTGCGCGACCCGGACGGGAACCTCGTGAATCTCTTCACGCCCGCGACGCCCGACGCGATCGCGAAGTTCGCGCGCTTCCGAGCGTGAGGCGATTCGGAGGGAACGGAGGGGGCGTCGAGAAACGCCCTAGTTGCGCCGGGGTCGATATCTCCGTCCGAAGCTCCGCTCGGCACCCTCGTACGTCTCGACGAGTTCCCAGTCGTAGCGTCGGCCGCCGGGGACGTCGAAGATCCGGATGCCGTCGCCGAGGAACACCGGGGCGACGAAGACCTGCAGCTCATCGATGAGGTCGTGCTCGAGCGCTTGGCGGGCGATGTCCGCGCTGATGATCTGCACGTCCTTGCCATCGGCGATGACTTTGGCGCGGCGGACGGCCTCGACGAAGTCGACGTTGAGCGGGATGATCGTCGGATCGTCGGCGATCGCGTCGGGTCGGTGCGTGAGGACGAATTCTGTTCCTGACCATGCGCCACCGTATGCTTCGGCGGTCATTTCGTCGCGCTCGTCTCGCTGAGCCTTCGCGGCGTCATAGCCGGCTCTCCCCGAGATGATCACTCCGACGTCGCCGGCCATGCCCGCTGTCATCCCCTCGGGGGCCGGCTCTGCGGCTGACATCCAGCTCATGTCGTGCCCCGGACCGGCGATGAAGCCGTCGATCGAGCTGGTGAACCCCCACGCGACTTTGCCCATGGCTTCATCCGTTCCGGTCGTCGAGATGCGTCGGTGCGAATCCGTCGGCGGCATTCGCCATGTCACTGAGCACGAAAGTCATGTGAGCTCCAACCACTTGTGTATCGCAATTGGTTTGAGCGTATGCATGACCACTGGTAGATTGCAAGTGGTTTCGTGAGGGGACGCAAAGTGGACACGCACCGATCCGGATGCCCGATCAACCTCTCGCTCGAGGTCTTCGGCGACAAGTGGTCGCTTCTCGTGCTGCGCGACGTCATGTTCGGCAATCGCCGCCACTACGGCGAACTGCTGGCGAACTCGGAAGAGCGCATCGCCAGTAACATCCTCGCGAACCGGCTCGCTCGACTCGTCGACCTGGGGATGCTCTCGCGTGCCGCGGATCCGTCCCACAAGCAGAAGGTCCTCTACAGCCTGACCGAGCCGTCGATCCAGCTCGTGCCGGTGTTCGCCCACCTTGGCGCGTGGGGTCGACGACACCTTCCTGCCTCTCCCGAGCTCGCCATCCGAGCAGAACTGCTCGAGAACGGGGGTCCCGCGCTCTGGGACACGTTCATGGATGAGCTCCGTGAACTGCACCTGGGGCTCCCGCGCGCCGACGGTGCCGCTGGCGCGCTCGACGACCTCACCGCGGCGTATCTCGCGGAGCGCGAGCGATCGGGTACCGCCTAGCTGATTCTCTGCGCTCATTCTTCGGACGTGTCAGACCGCATCCGTTGGTCGGGCGGGCCGATACGGGTCTCGGCATCGCCGCGGGATCACTGTCAACCCCCTTCGTGGCGCGAGGGCACGCCTCGTACCGTGGCGTTTCGGCGATCGAACCGAACAATCTGCTCTGCCCACGCCCCTGAGTTCGTGCTGAGGTCGCTTCGCGAGCTCGTCGACGACAAACTGCTGGTGGAGGTCCCCGTCCGCACCCGATCAGACGCGAGTCCCGAGGAAGGGAAGATGCCCGTATGCGAGAACAACAGATCCGGCAGCTCGACGCGTGGTGGCGCGCCGCCAACTATCTCAGCGTGGGACAGATCTATCTTCGTGACAATCCGCTGCTCCGCCGCGAGCTTGCGGTCGACGATGTCAAGCCGCGCCTGCTCGGCCATTTCGGGACCGTTCCCGGGCTCAATCTGATCTATGCCCACGCGAATCGGCTGATCCGCGAACGCGATCTCTCCGCCCTGTACATCGCAGGACCGGGCCACGGAGGCCCGGGGATGGTCGCCAACGCCTGGCTCGACGGGACCTACACCGAGCGCTATCCCGCCGTGACCCGTGACCTGACCGGGATGACCCGACTCTTCCGCCAGTTCTCCGCGCCCGGAGGCATCCCGAGCCACGCGGCACCCGAGACGCCCGGGTCGATCCATGAGGGCGGCGAGCTCGGCTACTCGCTCAGCCACGCGTACGGCGCTGCCTTCGACAACCCCGACCTGACGGTGTTCTGCGTCGTCGGCGACGGTGAAGCCGAGACGGGTCCGCTCGCCACCGGGTGGCACGGGAACAAATTCCTCAACCCGGTTTCGGACGGTGCGGTGCTACCGATCCTGCACCTGAACGGTTGGAAGATCGCCAATCCCACGCTGCTGGCGCGCATCCCCGAAGAGGAACTCGTCAATCTGATGCGCGGATACGGCCATGACCCGATCATCGTGTCCTTCGAGGCGACGGATGCGGCAGAGGATGTGCACCGTCGGTTCGGCGACGCACTCGAGACCGCGTTGGATCGCATCGCCGCGATTCAACGGACAGCTCGCGAAGGGGCTACGGCCGACCGCCCCGTCTGGCCGATGCTCGTCCTGCGATCCCCCAAGGGGTGGACCGGTCCGGTGGAGGTCGACGGGCTGCCCGTCGAGGGCACGTGGCGTGCGCACCAGGTTCCGATACCCTCCGCGCGGGACAGCGAGGAGCACCTGCGGCAACTCGAGGATTGGCTGCGGTCGTATCGGCCCGACGAGCTGTTCGACGACTCGGGTGCACCGCTGCCCGACACCGTCGCGCTCGCGCCGGCGGGTGACCGCCGGATGTCAGCGACCCCTCATGCGAACGGTGGTCTGCTGCGGCAGGACCTCGACCTCCCAGACTTCCGCGGGTTCGCGGTCGAGGTCGAGTCGCCCGGCGCAGCGGACGCGCAGGCCACCGCGGTTCTCGGCCGCTACCTGGCCGAGGTGATCCGGCGCAACCCGCTGACGTTCCGGCTGTTCGGTCCGGACGAGACCGCGTCCAATCGGCTGGCACCCGCGGTCTACGAAGCGACCGACAAGCAGTGGAACGCGCAGATCCTCGACCTCGACGAGCACCTTGCGCGTGCGGGCCGGGTCATGGAGGTGCTCAGCGAGCATCAGTGCCAGGGTTGGCTGGAGGGCTACCTGCTCACGGGAAGACACGGCCTGTTCAACAGCTATGAGGCGTTCATCCACATCATCGACTCGATGTTCAATCAACACGCGAAGTGGCTCGAGGCGTCGGCGCAGGTGCCGTGGCGCGCGTCGATCGCCTCGCTCAACTATCTGCTGTCGAGCCACGTGTGGCGACAGGACCACAATGGCTTCACGCACCAGGACCCCGGATTCCTGGACCTCGTCGTCAACAAGAGTTCCGACATCGTCCGGGTATACCTTCCCTTCGACGCGAACACCCTGTTGAGCACTTACGACCACTGTCTGCGCAGCGTCGACTACGTCAATGTCGTCGTGGCAGGCAAGCAGGACAGCCCGCAGTGGATGACGATGGACGAAGCGATCCTGCACTGTTCCCGCGGACTCGGCACCCTCCCGTGGGCAGGCACCGAATCGGACGGTGAGGAGCCCGACGTCGTCCTCGCGGCGGCGGGGGACGTGCCGACCGAGGAGATGCTCGCCGCCACGGCGATCCTGCGCGAGCGGGCGCCCGAGATCGCGACCCGCGTCATCAACGTCGTCGACCTGATGCGGCTGCAGTCCGAGGACGCTCACCCGCACGGGCTCTCGGAAGCCGACTTCGACGGGCTGTTCACGACTGACCGGCCGATCATCTTCGCCTTCCACGGCTATCCGTGGCTCATCCACAGGCTGACCTACAAGCGGAACAGCCAGGCGAACCTTCACGTGCGTGGCTACAAGGAGAAGGGCACCACGACGACACCTTTCGACATGGTGCTACTCAACGATCTCGATCGCTTCCAGCTGGTGATCGACGTACTCGACCGGGTGCCGGGCGCGGCCGAGCGCCACGCGACACTCCGCCAGGAGCTGCATGACCGGCGGATCGAGGCGCGCGCCTACACCCGCGAACACGGCGAGGACGAGCCGGCGATCGCCGACTGGCGCTGGCCGGGGTAGATCTCCGTCGCCGAGCCAGTCGCGGCACGCTCGATACCGGATCGAGCGTGATCTCCTTACCGCATCCCATATAATGAAGATAAATTCATTTCAAAGGGGTGACCATGGTGAGATCTCCGGAACAGAACGCCGCGCTGCGCGTGGCCACGCGCGAGCGGATTGAGACCGCAGCCGTGCGCGTCTTCGCGAGGCGCGGGTTCGCCGCATCGAGTATCAAGGACATCGCCGACGAGGCCGGCCTCAGCGCCGGCTCGATCTATCGCCACTACGCCAGCAAAGAGGCGCTGTTCGACGCCTTGCTCGAGCAGGCGTCATCCGGTCTGGTCGCAGCGTCCGCGATGCTCTCCGCCGAGGCCGACCCCGTTGTCCTGGTACGTGAGTTCACCCGCGTGTTCGTGACCGATCTGATGAACGGGAACGGCGAGGCCGAGTTCTTCCTGGTCATCAACCAGGGATTCATCTCCGACACCCCGGCCGGTACTGCGGAACGACTGGCACGCACCCAGCGGCCGCTCTGGGATGCCTTCGAAGCCGTCGTACGTCGGGGGCAGGCGGCTGGACAGTTCGATGACGGCGATCCGGCGCAGCTGACCGCCTACTACTTCGCGATGCTCTCGGGCATCGCCGGCATGCGAACGGTCATCCCGACTGCGATGACCGAGGCGGGCATCGACCTGGTGCTCCGCCTGCTGATGAGAAAGGACGCTTCATGACGATCACAGTCGAACGCGGTGACACACTGGGGGAGGGGTATCGCCCGCGCATCACCGAGGTCCTCGTCCAGGGGTTCGCCGAGGACTTCGAGTTCTTCTCGAAGGATCCACGGGTCCTCGCGGATGCGTTCGCGCACATGATCCTGCTCGACCGCTTCTTAGTGGCGCTGGTCGACGGAGAGCCCGCCGCGATCGCTTCGGTCACCGAGGGGCAGCAGGAGTGCTTCGACCCTGACCGTCGAGAGATCCAGCGCACGCTCGGTGGACTGCGCGGCGTCGTGTGCTCCTTCATCGTCCGGAGCCAGTTCCTCGGCGCGTACGAGGGGGCACGCCCCGGCCTGGCGGAGATCGGCTTCGTGACCACCGCGCCGCAGCACCAGGGCAAGGGAGTCGCCACGGCCCTGATGAGGCACCTGCTGCAGTTGCCCTACGACGAGTTCGTGCTCCGCGACATCAAAGACACGAATGCGCCCGCGCTCGGGCTCGATCGAAAGTTCGGCTTCACGGAGTCGAGCAGCCGTCGAGTGCGGTTCGCCGGACGTGCCGGGTTCTCCGCCTACGTGTCGATGAGTCTGAAGGCCGTGGCTTCGTAGCGCTTGCGCTCGGCCGTGCGCCTCGAGGGCGGAGTCCCGCGGGTCGCGGGGATCCTCGGCATCGACTGAGGGTCAGCGCCGCACTGGCGGTATCGAGCCGGTGATGCGGGCGGCGAGTCCGCCGGCGGCATCGAGGAACTCGTCGGGTCCGAGGATGGTGAAAGGGGCGTCGAATCGCAGGATCCACGACAGCAGTCCTGCCCAGGACCAGGATCCGACCCGGATACGGCACTCGGAGGAGGAGACCTGTTCCATCTCGGCGTCGCCGAGCCAGGGCGCGACGTCGGCAGCGGGGAGGTGCAGGAGGAACTCTCCCTGGCAGGGCCAGACGTCCTCGCTGACCGAGCCTTTGGAGCGCGCTGCGAGGAAGGTGCGAGCGTCTCCAGTCGGCAGAGCGCGCGGTGCGAAGGGTGTGCCTCCGGCGAACTTCGGGACCATCCTGTCGAGCCGGAAGATGCGCCAGTCGGACACATCGAGGTCCCAGGCGATGAGATACCAGCGACCGTTCCGCGCCAGGACCGAGTGAGGCTCCACACGACGAGGCGGGCGATCGGTCGACTCACCGTAGTCGAAGCGGAGAGTCCTCTGCTCCTGGACAGCAGCGCTGACCGCTTCGAGCACCTGCGGGTCGACCCGCGACTCGGCTGCGGTGTCGGTGAAGCGGATGCCGTCGATCCGGTGACGCAACCTCGACGGCATCACCTGTCGCACGGTGGCCAGGGCCCGCGCCGCGGCCGCGTCGAGATCGATTCCGGTGGACGGGGAGCTCTGCAGAGCCACGGCGATCGCCACCGCTTGCTCATCGTCGAACAGCAACGGTGGAAGTTCTGCTCCTGCCGCGAGCCGGTAGCCACCGTCAGGCCCCTTGATCGCGGCGATCGAATATCCGAGTTCCCGTAGCCGGTCGACGTCTCGGCGGACCGTGCGCGTCGTCACCTCCAGCCGCTCCGCGAGCACGTGTCCCGGCCAGTCCCGGCGCGACTGCAGCAACGAGAGCAGCGCGAGCATGCGTGAAGACGTTCCCGACATGATTCCAGTATCCGCGAAGTAGAGGACTCATCCTGTCCTCTACGTCTTGCAGTGTGGGGTCACGGCATCCCGCCGTGACCAACGCAGAAGAAGGACACGCAGATGAGCATCACCACGACCACCCACCTCAACTTCCCCGGTACGGCGCGGCAGGCGCTCGACTTCTATCAGTCCGTGTTCGGGGGCACCGTCGTCGCGGCGACCTACGGTGACCTCGGCATGCCGGCAGATGCCCCCGGTGCGGACAAGATCGTCTTCGGCCAGGTCGAGAACGACCACGGATTCCGCGTCATGGCCTACGACATCCCTGGGCAGGACGCCACCGACACGTCGCGCACCGCCGGGAGCACACGTCGTGAGAACGGCGTCACGGTGACCGATCGTACGTTCTTCCAGTCTGTGCGCGGCGAGACGCTCGACGAGGTCACCGCGATCTGGAACGCGCTCGCAGCCGACGCGGACGTCGTCGAGCCCCTCGCCGCGTCGCCGTGGAGCCCGGGCTTCGGAATGCTCACCGATCGTTTCGGCGTGACCTGGGTGATCGACGTGCAGCCCGCACGCGGCGCCTGATCGGGTCCCGGCCGGCCCTCGTTCGGTGGGGGCCGGCCGTCACGATGTAGCCGCCTGATAATATGGCAGCTAATGAATGAGATTCTCGATCTGAAACACGAGCTTCTGCGATCACGGGCGGGCAGCGGGCCTGGCGCGGAGCTCATCTTGGGGCTGTTGACCACCGCACGCAAGATCGACGCCGCCTGTGCGGAGATCCTTGCCCGGTACGGGCTGTCGGAGGGGCGCCTCGCGGTGCTCCTGGCAGTGAGCGATACTCCCGGCATCGCGCCCGGGCAGGTGGCGGAACAACTGGGGGTGACCAGGGCCACCGTCACCGGCCTCACCGATGCCCTGGAGAAATCCGCCCTGCTGGAACGGTCGGCCGTGAGCGGGGACCGCCGCTCCCTCAGCCTCCGGACCACCTCGGCCGGCGAAGCGCTCGTGGCCGAACTCAGCCCGATCTACCGTGACTGGCTGACGGTCATCGCGGTGGATGTCTCTGCGGATCAGGAGCGTGCGACGTCGGCTGCTCTCGCCGCGATCCAGCGGCGCCTGGACGAAACCCCGTGACCGTCGCCAGCCGCGGGGCCGCGAACGCCCACGCCGTGCAGTCCGGCCGTGCGGAGTCGCGCACGCTCGCCGAGATCCTCGCCCTCGATCACGGCGAGCTGCTCGATCATGTGCTGCCCGCTGCGCCCGAGGCGTTGCGCGCGGCGGTGCGAGAGGCGCAACCGCTCGGCATCCTCGCCCGGATGCAGGCCATCGGCGTGGCCCTTCATGTGCAGCTCGGCGCGGAGGCGTGCACCGCACTGACCGAGCACGTCTCTGACACCGTGCGCGGCTGGGGCTGGTTCGCGCTCACCGCCGCACCGAGCGCGCAGGCACCGGCGGACCTGATCGGACTCGTGCTGCCGGCCGCCGACGACCCGCATTTCGGTGTGCGCGAGTGGGCCTGGATGACGGTACGCGTCCCGCTCGCGGCAGATCTCGCCGCGAGTATCCCGGCACTCGCGGCGCTCACCGACCATCCGTCGGAGCGGGTTCGGAGGTTCGCCTGCGAGACGTTGCGGCCCCGAGGCGTGTGGGCGAAGCACATCCCCGCGTTGAAAGCCGATCCGCAACTCGGAGAGGCGATTCTCGAACCGTTGCGAGCCGATCCCTCGCGCTACGTGCAGGACTCGGTCGCGAACTGGATCAACGACGCCGCCAAGACCCGACCGGACTGGGCGACCGCCCTCGGAGAGCGCTGGACGGCCGAGAGCGTGGAGACGAGCACCGCGAGGATCATCCGCCGCGGCCTCCGATCCCTGTAGCTCCCGGCGAGCTGCACGGCACCGCGGCGATTTCCGTACGCTGGGCTCATGACGACCTCCGCCTCCGTTGTGCAGCGCCCGGTGCGCCAGCGGCTTCCGTGGGTGCTGATGCTTCTCGCGACGGTGCTCGCGCTCGGAACCGTCGCGTTCATCTGGCTCGTGGCCGTGCCCGTGGGGCCCCTCGTCTGCGCTGCGGTGGATCCGCCGACGAGCAACTGCTTCCTGTCTCACCGTCAAGGGAGCGCGCTGGTGATGACCGTGATCGTCATCGCCGTCTACCTCCTCGCCCTCCTCCCGGCGCTGTTCCGTCGCGCGCGGGGTGTGCTCGTCGTCGGAGTGGTCCTCCTCGCGTCCGCGCCGTTCGTGTCATACGCGGTGGTGGCCTGGGCGCCGGGCTTCGCGATGGCGTGAGAGCACCTCTGCACTGGTGAACGGGCGCTCGATCAAGGAAGATGTCGATCACCGCCTCGGTGAAGCGATCGCATCCGATCGGATCGCCACAGCATCTCGAACGAAAGGCCCACCGGAACGATGACCACCCTCACGATCGGAACTGCTCTCGGCGATCCCGACGCCAAAGTCGCGCTGGACGCGAGGCGTTTCAACCGCCACACGTTCTGGGTCGGTCAGAGCGGAAGCGGCAAGACCTACGCGCTCGGCGTGGTGCTCGAGCAGCTCCTTCTGGAGACCGAGCTGCCGATGGTCGTCTTCGACCCGAACGGGGACTTCACCCGGTTGCAGGAGACGCGCCTCACGGCGAACGAGGCGGATGCGGCCAGAGTCGCGGCATCGGACATCCGCGTGTTCCGTTCCGGGGCAGGGGAGGGGGAACGACTGCACGCGCGGTTCGTCGATCTCTCGGCGGCCTCGAAAGCGGCGGTGCTGCAGATGGACCCGATCGCGGACGCGGACGAGTACAACGCCCTGATCCATCTGGAGCAGGACGCCGAGAGCCTGGACGGGCGAGGCATGGTGCCGGACCTGCTCGCGTCGGCCGACCCTGCCAAAGTGAGGCTCGCGAAACGTATCGAGAATCTGCAGGTACTCGAATGGAACCTGTGGTCTCGCGGTGCGAATTCCGTCGTCGACGTCGTCGATGAGCGGCCGCGTGTCACGGTCCTCGACCTCGGCGGCTTCGAGCACCCGGCGGAACCCAAGGTCGCCGCCCTCGCGGTGCTCGAACATCTCTGGGCGCGACGGGAAGAGCGGCGCCCTGTGCTGATCGTGATCGACGAGGCGCACAACCTCTGTTCGCCCAACCCCGAGACCGCGGTCGAGCGGGCCCTCACCGAACAGCTCGTGCAGATCGCCGCCGAGGGACGGAAGTTCGGGCTGTGGCTGCTGCTCTCCACGCAACGGCCGACCAAGATCCATCCCAACGTGCTCTCGCAGTGCGACAACCTGGCGCTCATGCGTGTCAACGCGCCCCGTGACCTCGCGGAACTGGCCGACGTGTTCGGGTTCGCCTCGGAGGACGCCATCCGGCGCTCCGCGGAGTTCGTGCAGGGGCAGGCCCTCTTCGCGGGCGGGTTCATCTCGGCGCCGACATTCGTGCAGATGGGGGCGCGGATCACGGAGGAAGCCGGAGGAGACGTGAAGGTACCGCTGCGTGCCGAGCGTTGAGAGGGTGTTCGGTGTGACAGACGAGAGGAAGACGCGGCGATCGGCTGCCGACGACGGGATCCTCCGGGTCCACCGAGCGTTGAGGTCGGGGTTCGGGACCGAAGCGGCCGTGTACGGCACGATTCTGGTCAGCGGCCTCGTCGCGGTGTCGTCCGCGCACGGCGAGACGTCGTTCGCGGTGCTCCTGACCGTCGCGGTCACCGTCCTCGTGTTCTGGGGAGCCCACGTCTACGCCGGAACGGTGGCGAGGGTCAGCGACCGTGCGGAACGTGAGCAGGGGGAAGCGGTCGGCGTGCGAGCAGCGTTCGCCGCGTCCGTGAAGCACTCCCTCGGCATGCTCAGTTCCGCGACCGTGCCGGCCGTCATCCTGCTCGCGGGAACGACGCGGGTGATCCCCGACGGGCTCGCGAACGACCTCGCGCTCTGGTCGGGAGTCGTGATCCTCGCCTTCCTCGGCTACGTCGCCTTCCTCCGCCGGGGGAGTCCCCTCTTCGTCCGCGTCCTCGGCGCCCTCGGAACCGCATCCTTCGGGCTCGTCTTCGTCGTTCTGAAGGCTCTCGTGCACTGACGGCGCGTACGGTCAAGGGGGTGGCCGCTCCGGGGCACGTCGGCGACCCGGGATAGGCGGCGCGCCCGTCAGGTGAGGATCACGAGTTCTCGCGTCGCGCGGGCGGAGACGACTCCGCGAAGACCGTGCGTCCCGCGATCACGGTCTGCACGACCCGGACGCTCAGCAGCGTCTCGAGATCCCCGCTGAACGGATCGGCGTCCAGGACCACGAAATCGGCCGCGGATCCGGGGGCGATACGTCCGCGCCAGCTTCCGTCGCCCATCGACGTCGCCGCATCTCGCGTGGCATGCGCGATCGCCTGTTCGAGCGGGAGCGCCTGCTCCGGGTGCACGCCTGCCATACCGGGCACCAGCGCGGACGCTCGGGTCGACGCGACGAACATGTTCGGGAGCGCCTGATGCGGCGCGGTCGGCGCATCGGTGGAGAAGGCGAGGAGCGCACCCGCCTGCTCGTACTCCGACCAGGCGAACGCACGGTCGACGCGCTCGTCTCCGAGCTGTGCCGCCCAGTTCCCGAAGATCGCCGGGTCGGCGTGCACAGGCTGCATGGAGGCGGTGACGCCGAGGCGCGCCATCCGTTCCGCCGTTCCCGGCGCGGCGTACTCGAGGTGTTCGATGCGGTGTCGGCGCGGTCGTTCACCGTTGGTCGCGATCGCGTGCTCGATCGCGTCGAGGGCGAGCGTGCTCGCGGCGTCCCCGATCGCGTGCATGGCGATCTGCAACCCGGCCGCATCCGCCGCCGCGACGACCGGGAACAGGCGCTCGGCGGGCCAGATCGGCCCCGCGTTGGTGCCGTCCGCGTACGGCGCGCCCATGGCTGCCGTACAGGCATCGATGGTGCCGTCGAGGACGAGCTTGATGCCGAGCACGCGTGCCCCCGCCGCCGGTGTCGAGGCGTGCACGGCGGCCTGCGCGACCTGCGCGAGGTTCGCGGCATCGTCGCCCGTGTTCGCGACGAACCAGTGCGCGGCGACACGCAGAGGCAGTTCGCCGCGCTCGGCGGCGCGTTCGAGTGCGGCGAGTCCGAGCTCATCGAAGGCCATGTCCACCGCCCCTGTCACGCCGACGGCGATGTAGGCGGACACGACTCGCCGGACCGCCGCATCGCGCTGCGCGTCGGTCGTGTTCGCGTCGCGGTGCGCCCAGGCGTGCAACTGTGCGGCGGTCTCGTAGAGCATTCCGCTCGGCTCACCGGATGCGTCGCGGGCGATGCGTCCGCCGAGGGGATCGGGCGTGTCCCGCGTGATCCCCAGCTCCGCGAGAGCCGCCGTGTTCACCCAGCATGAGTGGTAGTCGTTCGCGTCGAGGTACACCGGGATGTCGGCGACGACCGCGTCGATCATCGCGGCGGTCGGCTCTCCGTCCGGGATCGCATCGAAGAGCCAGCCGCGCCCGCGAAGCACACCGGATGCCGCCTCGCGAGCCCCGCGAAGTCGGCGCTGTATCTCCTCGAGAGAGGTGGCATCCGTGAGTCCCACCTGTCCGAGAGCTTCGCCCATCA
Organism: Microbacterium sp. ZOR0019; assembly: GCF_000800925.1. NCBI lineage: Bacteria > Bacillati > Actinomycetota > Actinomycetes > Micrococcales > Microbacteriaceae > Microbacterium > Microbacterium sp. ZOR0019. The sequence continues at coordinate 60,395 of NZ_JRKC01000025.1, forward strand.
TCAGCAGGTGGGTGTGCGCGTCCGTGAATCCGGGGAGCACGGTGCGACCTTCCAGGTCCACCACCGTGTCCGCGGCGGGCGCGTCGGTGTCGGATCCGACGTGGACGAACACGTCGTCGTCGACGACGACCGCGTCGGCCCATCGTGATTCGTCTCCGGTGAAGATCCGGCCGTTGCGGTAGAGGGTGCGGGTCATGCGTCGTTCTCCTGTGCGGTGAGGCGTTCCAAGCGGGTCGAGACCAGGGCGATGGCTCCGGTGGGGATGGCCAGGACGAAACTCGCGATCCCGAGTGCGACGGCGAAGCCCTGGTAGCCGAGGGCTCCGACGAGCGCTGCGCCGATCACCGGCGTGAGCGCCGATCCGACGAGGTACACCGCCAGCAGCGGGCCCGACCAACGGCCGTCGGCATCCAGTGCGGCAGAGGTCGAGACGAAGTACATGAACGCGATGGCATACACGGAGTTCCAGGCGATGAAGACGACGATGAAGGTGGTCGGGTCGGTCACGAAGCCTTCGCAGATCTTCAGGACTCCACCGGCGATCAGCAGGATCACGAGAGGGACGGCGCGCCCGAAACGGGCACCGACGATCATGAGCAGGACCGAACCGAGGAGTCCGCCGGCGGTCGCACCGCTGAGTGCGATCCCGAGGCCTTCCGGTGTCAGGGCTGCTTGTTCCGCGCCCATCACCCCGGCCATGGCCCAGAGCGAATCCTCGCTCACCGCCCACAGCGCGAACGTGATGAGGAGCCCGAAGCCCGCGATCGTGACTTTCCGCGAGCGGGCCGGGGAGACGCGAACCGTCCCGGTCGGCGGGATCTCGATCGGCATCGCCTCGGCGACGGCTGCTCCCGCCTGTGGAGCGACGACCGGTGCGGCGGGGAGCCACACTGAAGCGACCAGGCCGATCAGGTTGAACAGGGCCAGCGCGCCGAAGACGTCGATCGGTGCGAGCCCGATGAGGGGGATCACGGCGAGCACCACGGTGATGACACCGCGATTGGCGAGCCCGTTGAAGCCGGCGACCCGGTCCGGGTTCCGGAAGGCGGCGAGGGCGGCGCCGGAAGCGGCGACGGCACCGCCGGCTCCTGCTCCTCCCAGGAGCAGGCCCGGGAGTATGGCCGCGGGGGCGAGCGCGGCGGTCGCGAAGCCGACCACGGCGAGGCTGAGGCCGGCGCGCGCCACGGTCCGACGGTGGATCCCGGCGCACAGCGGGGCGATGGCCAATCCGGTGACCGCGGTGAGTAGGAGGGTCGCGGTGACCAGCCAGCTCGCGGAGAGGACGTCGATCCCGAGGCCGCTCTGGGCGGCGGAGATCATGTACGGCGACAGGTTGACCCCGAGGTATCCCGCGATCCCGATGGCGAAGGTGGCGGTGGCGGTGGGGAGACGGAGGGGGATCCGGGTGCGGAGGTCGAGAGTGGTCATGAGGCTCCAAGGGGAGGGCACGGCATTGTGCGCGAGGGAGGGCAGGGGGCGTGCGTCGGTGGGCACGACTTCATAAACGAATGGTGTTCGTCAACGAATGGTGTTCACTATTATGCACAGGAGAGGGTTTGTGCGGAACCCCGATCTTCATGTCCGGTCTTCCGGAGAAAGCGAGCCCACCATGCCCAGGCCTTCGTCCCCGCTGCTCTCTCCGGAGATCATCGGATCCGCCGGGCTGGCGCTCGCGAAGGCGGGGAAGCCGTTCGGGGTCAACGCGATCGCGCGCGAGTTGGGCGTGCGGCCGTCCTCGTTGTACAACCACGCGGACGGCATGGAAGAGATCCTCGAGCTCATGCGAGGCAGGCTCGTGGAGGAATACCGCGTCGAGTGGCGGGGCGAGCCCTGGCCCGAGTTCCTGCACGTGATGCTCCGCACGCAGCGCCGGATGTACGCGGATCATCCGCAGCTCGTGCCCCTGCTGGTCGGCAAGACGATCACGAGCCCCGCGGTGATCGCCGTGTACGACGACCTGGCATCGGTGCTCGTCGACGGGGGATTTCCCGAAGATGAGGTGCTCTCGGTCATCGCCGTGCTCGACGCCTTCGCGATCGGCTTCGGTCTCGACCTCGCCTCACCCGACGAGATCTGGCAGCCCGAGGGCGAGACGCGCACTCTCGGTCGGCTCATCGACGGAGCCGAACAGGGGAGTGCGCGATCGGATCGCACGTTCGAGCTCGGCGTCGGTCTTCTCATCGACTCCCTGCGTGCACGGCTCACCCGGTGAGCGATCGTGAGATCCTCCTCGATCTGACGTAGCATGCACTCTGCCTCACCCACCGATCTCGAGGAGGACTCATGACGACCTGGAACCCCGAGGAGCTGGCCCGCATCGCCGCGCCGGAGATGTTCGACCTCTCCGCGCAGCTCGCAGACGGCACGACGCCGAAGACGGTCGGCATCTGGGCGGTCGCCGTGGATGGCCGCCTGTTCGTTCGCTCCTACACGGGCCTTGCCGGCAAGTGGTACGCCCCGGCTCTCGCGAGCCTGCGAGGGCGTGTGTCGGCGGGCGGCGTCACGAAGGACGTCCGCTTCGAGCCCGTCACCGACGAGGCGACCAATGTGGCGATCGATGCCGAGTACCTCGACAAGTACACGCCGAGCCCCTACGCGCCGGAGATGGGACAGGAGCCGGTGCGGTCGAACACCCTCGAGGTCATCCCGATCGACTGAATGCGGTTCCGAGGCGTAGGGTGCGGTACGGGAGTGGGCCCTCCCGAACGATCCGCCCCAGACGTATCGCCGAGAGGGCTCTCCATCCTTCCCGGACGGTGGGGGAGGCGGCGAAGTTCGCTGCGCTCACGGCTGAATCCCCAGTCCATCAGCCTCGTAGCCCCCGCTACGTGAGCAGAGTATCGCTTAATCGTCTTGTCCGCCATTTGGGGGACAAAGATACTTTCGGAACTTTCTCGCAGAGACGTTCTGTTGCCTTCCGGGCGGCGTTGCCTAGGGTGGACACATGGACAGGTTGCTCGTCGTCGCCGCGCAGGTCGCCATCGCTCATGGGCACCGGGTCGAGGTGACGGAGCAGATCGACCCGCTCGCCGGGGAGCCTGTGGTCCTGTCCATCGTCGACCTCGACACCGGGATCCGCTACCGACGTGCAGAGGATCCGAGTGGCGACCTCTCTCGGTGGATCGGACGTGTGCTGGAGTGCACGGTGACCATCGGGGGAGCCGACTCCCGCACCTCTTTGCTCGTCGATCCCATCGGTCCGGGGGCGACCGGAGCGAAGCGCGCTCTGCGCGGCGCGGACGCCGCCGCGGATGCAGCGAAGGCCGAGGCCGACAGATGGGGCGGCGCCGACCGTCCACCTCCCGAGGAACACGAACGCTTCTGGTGACGCCGAAGCGGGTGCAGGGCTCCCGTCGCTCATCGGAAGTCCCTGGACCGGTGTGTGAGGCCGGTGCGGAGATCCTCGAACCCGTCTGCGAGCACATTGACCACCCCCTCGCTCGACCGCTCCAGGATGCCGCGGATGATGAGAGCCGGTGAATCCCGGGCGACGCGACGGTAGCGGTTCCAGACCCCTGCGGAGCAGACGACGTTCACCAGGCCGCTCTCGTCCTCGAGATTCACGAAGGTGATCCCGGCGGCCGTCGCCGGTCGTTGCCTGTGAGTGACGAGTCCCGCGACCTCGATGCGCCGACCGACCTCGTGGCTCTGCAGATCGGCGGCGGTGAGTACCCCGCGGGTGCGCAGTGCCTCCCGGAAATGCGCCATCGGATGGTCATCGGTGGACACGCCGGTCGCCCAGAGATCGGCGGAGAGACGCTCGTAGCTGGTCTGGTCGGCGAACAGGGGAGGCTGCACGGCGACCGTGGTCCCCGGGAGGAAGCGTGAGCGGTCGTCCGCCGCGGCTCCGGCCAGCCAGATCGCCTCTCGGCGCTCCATCCCCAGACAGTCGAAGGCCCCTGCCGTGGCGAGGGCCTCCAGCTGTGCGGCGGTGGCATCCGTACGCCGCACCAGATCGTGCAGATCCCGGTAGGGGCCGTGTGCGTCACGTTCAGCGACGATCCTCTCCGCCAACGGCACACCGATCCCCCGGATGCCGCTGAGGCCCAGTCGCACCGCGAATCCGCCGTCCCTGCGGTGGGCAGCGGACTCATCGGGAGCCTCCCGATCGAAGCGGAGGACAGCAGGTTGAGGAGCGGCGAGGCACTGCGTTCGGCCGGTGGGTCCGCCTTCGGAGTCATCGGCGAGCGGCTCCAACGAATCCGTCGCTCCGGACAGGTGCAGATCGGGCCGACGGACCTCCACTCCATGCCGCCGTGCATCCGCAGTGAGGGTCGCGGCGGAGTAGAAGCCCATCGGCTGCGCGCGCAACAGCCCGGCGAGGAACGCGGCGGGATAGTGCAGCTTCACCCAGGAGCTGGCGTAGACCAGCAGGGCGAACGACAGCGAGTGCGACTCGGCGAACCCGAAGTTCGAGAACGCCTGGATCTGCGCGTAGATCCGGTCGGCGGCGTCGGCATCGAGCCCTCGTCTGCTCATGCCCGCGTAGAGCTTGTCCTTGACCTTCTCGATCTTCTCCAGCCCGCGCTTGGAGCCCATGGCGCGCCGCAGCAAGTCGGCCTCATCCGCGGTGCAGTCCCCGATCGCCGTCGCCATCTGGATGAGCTGCTCCTGGAAGATCGGAATGCCCAGCGTGCGTTTCAGGATGTCTTCCAGATCGCTGTGCGGATAGGGGATCGTGAACTCCACGGGGTCTTCACCACGCCGTGCACGCTCCCGGTTCTCCTCGTCGACCCGGTCCTTGGCGATCTTCCGCCGCACGAACGGATGCACCGCACCGCCCTGGATGGGGCCGGGACGGATGAGGGCGATCTGGATGGCGAGGTCGTAGAAGCTCCGCGGCTGCAGACGGGGGAGCAGCCCGATCTGTGCGCGGGACTCCACCTGGAAGACACCGATGGAGTCCGCGCGGCAGAGCATGTCATAGACGGCGGGCTCCTCCTTGGGGATGGTCTCGAGCCGCCACTCCTCACCCGTGGCCTGTCGGATCAGATCGAAGCAGTGCTGGAGGGCGGCGAGCATCCCGAGGCCCAGGAGGTCGAACTTCACGAGCCCCATGAAGGCGGAGTCGTCTTTGTCCCACTGGATGACGGTGCGGTTCTCCATGCGCGCATGCTCCACCGGTACGACCTCGCCGACCGGACGCGCGGTGAGCACCATGCCGCCGGAGTGGATGCCGAGGTGGCGGGGGGCTTTCAGCAGTTCGCCGGCATAGGCGAGCACGTTCTCGGGGATGTCGTGGTCCTCGGCCGGCTCCAGCCCCGCACCCCAGCCGTCGACCTGGCGGGACCAGGCATCCTGCTGACCGGGGGAGTGACCGAGCGCTCTGGCCATGTCGCGCACCGCGTTCTTCGGCCGGTACTGGATGACATTCGCCACCTGGGCCGCCCGCTCCCGGCCGTACTCCTGGTAGACCCACTGGATGATCTCCTCGCGACGGTCGGAGTCGAAGTCGACGTCGATGTCAGGCTCCTCCGTCCGCGTGGTCGCGAGGAACCTCTCGAAGGGGAGACGGTAGAGGATCGGGTCGACCGCCGTGATCCCGAGCAGGTAGCAGACCGCGCTCGCCGCAGCCGAACCTCGCCCCTGGCAGAGGATGCCGCGTCTGCGTGCCTCGGTGACGATGCCGTGCACGATCAGGAAGTATCCGGGGAAGTCCTTCTCCTCGATCACATCCAGCTCACGGGCGATCCGGTGTTTGCCCTCCTCGTCCAGGCGGGGATACTTCGACGGCACGGCCGCCCAGACCAGGTGACGCAGCCAGCTCATCGGTGTATGCCCCTCCGGCACCTTCTGCTGCGGGAGCGCGGGTCGTGCCAGGCGCAGGGGGAAGGCGGAAGCCGTCGCCAATTCGAGCCCGTAGGAGATCGCTCCGGGATGCCGGTGGAAGCGCGCCGACATCTCTGCGCCGCTGCGGAGATGGGCGCCCCCGTGCGCGGGCAGCCAGCCGTCGAGCTCATCCATGCTCCGCACCGCGCGGACCGCAGCCACGGCCTCGGCGAGTGGCGCCTGTGCAGGAGTGGCGTAGTGCACGTTGTTGGTCGCCACCACCGGCAACCGCATCCGTCGTGCGAGCCCGGCGAGAGCGTCGTTGCGGCGGGTGTCCAACGGGTCCCCGTGGTCGAAGAGTTCGACGGCGACGTGATCGCTTCCGAACAGGTCGACCAGGGTTCGCAGCGGGGTGAGGCCGTCGCCTGCTTCGAGCCCGCGGCGCACGGCACCTTTGCGGCAGCCGGTCAGGATCGTCCAGTGGCCTCCTGCCCGTTCGGCCAGATCGTCGAGGTCGTATACCGGTCGTCCTTTCTCGCCCCCGCGCAACTGCGCCGCGGTGATCGCCCCCGAAAGGCGGTGGTACCCCTCCTTCCCCCTGGCGAGGACCAGCAGATGTTCTCCCGCGGGGTCGGCGGAACCTCGTTGCGGCGCGGGCAGATCGAGGGACAGCTCGGCCCCGAACACGGTCTGCAGCGGACTCTCCATGAGGTCGGCGACTTCGGCGAAGCGTGCGGCACCGTAGAAGCCGTCGTGGTCCGTGAGCGCGAGTGCGGTCAGTCCGAGGCGGTCGGCTTCGGCGAGCAGATCTTCGGGGGAAGAGGCCCCGTCGAGGAACGAGTAGGACGAATGGGCGTGCAACTCGGCGTAAGGCACGGCATCGTGCGGACGGGGGATGCCGATGGGGGGAGTGCGCTTGCGGCGACGGCTGACCGGTCCGGGATCGCTCCGTGTGTTCTTCGGCTCGGCGCCCGGAGGGGGCGAAGGGGACTCCTCGCCGCTGAGGGTGCGCTCCAACTCGTTCCACGACAGGGGCGGATTGTGCCAGCCCATCAGCGATACCTCCCCTCGGCCCACCAGCGCTCGCCGGTATGGAAGACCAGCCAGGCGCGATCCTGGTCATCGACGATCTGGAGCCGATGCCCGCGCTTTCCGCCCCCTGCGGCCCAGCGGCGTTCGTGAACGGGCCAGGGACCGGCCCAGGCCTGCACGGAGACACCGTCGATGCGGGCGGGGTCTTGCGAGAGGGCTCCGCGTTCATCGACGCTGACCGTGGTCTCATCCGCGGCGAGGACTCCGATGGGGCGCGGAGGGTGGAACACCTCGGCAGGCAGAGGGTCGGGGAGGCTGCCGGGCCACGGCGACCCCGGATCCCGTGGAGGGACGGCGCGCTCCCCCCACGGGGTCAGCACCTGACGGTCGGCGAGCCAGCGACCACCGGAGATCGCCGCGGTGACCACGCCCTGATGGCCCAACATGGTCTGCACGCGCGAGACCGCGTGGTGCAGGCGCTCATCGGTGCCGGAGCCGAAGAGCCCCGGTTGGTGATGGGCGGCATCATCCACAGCGGCGGGGGTGATCCGTACGGCGGTGATGCCGCCGAACGCTCGTGCCTCGTCGACCGGTTCCTTCGCGGACTGCGTGGCCAAGGCCTCCAACTGCCAGCGCACCCGATCGACGAGGTCGGAGGCGTCGAAACAGGTGGGGTGCAGCCAGGATCTCGAGAAGACCGCCCCGTTGTCGTCGGTCAGATCGATCCGCACCTCCGTGCAGACGACCGAGGCCTCACCGAGAGCGAGCATCACCGCGTCGGCTGTCTGCCGCACCGCGAAGGCGATCTGATCGGCTCCGCCCAGCGGCGAGTCGAACTCGACGCTGCGCACGAGCTCGGGGTCGGGTGGGCGCGGGGTCAGGGGGCGGGAGTCGGCACCCGCGGCGAGCGCGTGCAGACGCGCACCGTGTTCACCGAAGCGGTCGCGCACGTCAGGCGCGGCGAGGGCGGTGAACTCGCCGAGGGTGCGTATGCCGAGCCGGAGGAGGAGTCCGGTGATCTGTTCGTCGCGCAGCACCTGCACGGGGTAGGGGGCCAGGAACTCCCGAGCGGTGCCGGACGGTACGACCGTCCAGGGCATCGGGCCTCGCGCGGCGATCTCGGCGGTGAAGGGGCCGTCTGCGATGCCGATGCGCACCTCGGGGAACCCGGCCTCTCCGAGGATGGTGGCGAGTGACGCGGCGGCCTCCGCTTCCCCACCGTGATAGCGGGAGATGCCTCTGGCGCGGAGGATCGCGAGTCCGGGGCGCAGCAGAGTGACTCCCGGGGCGTGCTTCTCGATGAGCTGGAGCACGGGAAGGAAGGCGCGTTCGTCACGGGCCGGGTCGTGCGGGAGGACCTGGAGGGAGGAAAGGTGGCCCTGCGCGACTCGGCGGCGCTGGCCGGTGCGGACACCGTGCTCCCTGGCGGAGGCGGTGCAGGCGACGACCGTGTTGGCTTGCACCAGGGCGGTGGGCGGATGTGGAGATGCGCCGCCGAGCGCGGCTCGCATCGGCCAGTCGGGGAACCACAGCACGAGGACACGGAGAGGGGCGTTCATCCTGCTTCCGCCCATCGCAACAGCTCCGGGGGAGCAGATTCACCGAGGGAGGACCTCTCCGGCGAGAGCGCAGGGAGTGCGGTGAGCTCTGCCCCGACGGCCTCGAGAGCGCCGTGCCCTCCCGGCAGCTGCACGCGCACACTCGAGGGGCGAGGGCTGTGTCGTGTCTGCGCCGTCACCGTCACGGTGCAGTCGGAGAGCAACCCCCAGCCGGCGCCGAGACCGTGCCAGTGCGGGTCATGAAGGCGTATCGTGCCCTCGCTCTGCGGCCATCGTCCGGTGCCGGGGGACTCGGTGACCAGAAGCGTGCAGCCGCGATCACGCAGGCGAGCGCTCAGCCGGGAGACGTCGGCGTCTCCGGCCCGGGTGCCGGGGGCGACGACGATCAGAGGCACGACCTCGGCCAGCGCGGAGGTCGCCGCGAGCCAGCGCTCGCCGGGGGTGGGCACGAGGATCAGGCGGGCGAGGTCGATGCCGAACGCGGCCGCTGCTTCGACGCCGAGCGTGGGCATGCCCACCACCGCGCACCAGTGCCCTTTCCGGGATGCGGCGCTGAGCAGCGCGAGCACCAGGCTCGGCGAGGGGGAGACGGTATAGGACGTGCCGGTCTGCAGGCCCTCTTCCGGCAGGAGCGCCGCGAAGGCGGGATCGAGGGGGAGCAGCGCATGCTCGCTGCGACGTCGTTGCATCCTGCTGATCTCGCGGCGCAGTCGCAGTACTTCACCCGCGCGGGAGTCGCTCGCCGGAGAGAGCGAGGTCACCGCATCGAGCCCGATCACCATGTGTCCATTCTCGAAGATATGTACGAATAAAACAAGTCGCACGGATGACGATAGTTCGTACATCGGACATCGTGTCGAGTTCTCCACAGGGCCCACACGGGCGATCCGCCCATCTCCTAACCTGCGGGGATGGACATCCGGTTCGCGCTCATCGCCCTCGTGCACGTCGCCCTGGTCGTCGTCGGCGGCGCACTGATCGTGATCGACGCCCGCACGCACCGACTGCCCGACCTGATCGTGCTGCCGACGCTCGCATCACTCGCGGCCCTCACCGCGGTCGACGCCCTCCTCACCGGGCGCGGCGACGCGCTCCTCCGCGCCCTCCTCGGCCTGGTGATCCTCGGCGGGTTCTATGCCGTGCTGCGAGCGATCAGCCGCGCAGGGATGGGCGGCGGCGACGTGAAGCTCGCTGCCGTGATCGGCCTCGTGCTGGGGTGGCACGGGTGGGATTCGCTCGTGATCGGTGCCGCGGCGGCATTCGTGCTGGGCGCGTTCTACGCACTGGCGCTCATCCTCCTGCGTCGGGCGACGGGGGCGACCCGCATCGCCTTCGGGCCCTGGATGATCGCCGGAGCCCTTCTCGGCATCGTCCTCGGCTGAATCCGCCCGTCCTCGTGCCGACACCGCGAGGACGGGCTACCCTGAGCACATGGCACTCGCACGACTTCACGGCGGCCCGCTGGACGGGCAGATCATCCCTCTCGGCGATGCGGACGACAAGCTGATCGTCCCCTACAGCGAGACGCAGGTGGTGTACAACCGCCGCGGTGGGCCTCAGAACACCGGTCCGGACGATGGGCCCACGGAGGTCGACTACTGGTTCGAGGAGTCTCTCGAGGATCTCACGCTCGACGATGACTGAACCGTCTCGCACCGTCGAGGTCGAACGCAAGTACGACGTCGACATCGAGACCCCGTTGCCGCGCTGGGACGCGATCCCCGGCGTCGACGCCGTCACCGCCGGTGAGCGTCGCGCATTGGACGCCCGATACTTCGACACCGCCGACGGTGCGCTCGCCCGTGCCGGCGTGGCGCTGCGTCGTCGTACCGGCGGGCCGGACGCGGGTTGGCACGTGAAGGGTCCTCGCCAGGGCGACGGCCGGCTCGAACTCGGCTGGCCGCTCGGCGACGGTGACGACCTTCCTCCGGCCGTCGCGGAGACCGTCGCGACCTGGACGACCGCACCGCTCACCCCGCTGGCGCGCATCGAAAACGATCGCACCGCCTATCTGCTCACCGGTCCGGACGGGGTCGTGGCCGAGTTCGTCGACGACCGAGTGCGGGCCACCGACCTCCGCGGCGGCGTGCAGCGCGAATGGCGCGAGTGGGAGATGGAGCTGGGGCCCGCCGCTCCTGACGATGAGCTGCGGCGCACGGCGTTCTTCGACGCCGTGGAGCACGCCGTCCTCGCCGCGGGCGGCCGCGAATCGGCATCCGGCTCCAAGCTCGCTCGCGCGCTCGGTTTCTAGGCAGAGGCCGCTCGCGAACGCAACCCCTTCCCCCAGGGGCGCGGCGCATGCTTGAGTGACAGCATGAGCCGACCGCCTGTGCTTCGATCGTTGCAGACGATCGTCCCCGAAACCGTTCTCGTGCAGGAGCAGGTGCGAGACGTCTTCGCGCAGCAGCCCGATCTCGGACGGCTCGCGCAGCGGATCGTGACGACGTCGTTCAACGTCTCGGGCATCGACACCCGGCACACCGTGATCGATGAGCTGTCGCTGGAGTCGGAACCGGCCGACCCCGTCTTCTTCGACCGTCGTACCGGGATGCTCCTCGCGCCCGGCACGAGAGCACGCAACGACCTGTACACCCGGGAGGCGGCGAAGCTCTTCGTCGAGGTCGCGCGGCAGGCCCTCGACGCCGATCCTGAGATCGGCCCCGAAGACGTCACCCACGTCATCACGGTCTCCTGCACCGGGTTCCACGCCCCGGGGCCGGAGTACGAGATCGTCCGCGGACTGGGACTCTCCGATGCGGTGCAGCGTTTCCATCTCGGCTTCATGGGCTGCTATGCGTCGATGCCGGCGTTGCGTGCGGCGAGCCAGTTCTGCGCCGCCGATGAGAACGCCGTGGTCCTGGTCGTCAGCGTCGAGCTGTGCACCCTCCATCTGCGTTCCTCCGAGGACCCGGACACGATCGTCGCGTCCTCGTTGTTCGCCGACGGTGCGGCAGCCGGCATCGTGACGTCCCGTGATCTTCCGTCGCCGTCCTCCTCGCTGCAGCTGGACCGTTTCCACACGGCCATCGCGCCGGAGGGCGAGAAGGACATGGCCTGGACGATCGGTGACACCGGCTTCGAGATGATCCTCTCGACGTCTGTTCCGCAGATCATCGGGGAGACGATCATCGGTGCCCTCCGACCGCTGTACTCGGCCGAGAACGGCCTGGCCGAAGCCTTCGAGGCCGGGACGGTGGGGGACCAGGTGCAGCACTGGGCCATCCACCCCGGCGGCCGCAGCATCCTCGACCGGGTGCAGGAGCGGATGCAGCTCAGCGACGCGCAGCTGCACCCGGCGCGGGAGGTCCTGCGGGAGAACGGCAACATGTCGAGCGCGACGGTGCTCTTCGTTCTCAAACGGATCCTGGAGGATGAGGGGGCCAGTGGCGGAGAGCGCGTGGCGGCGATGGCTTTCGGGCCAGGGCTCACGGCCGAGAGCGCGCTGATGACCGTCGTCGCGCCGACCGGGTCATGAGCCCCGATCTCACGCTGCGAGATGGGGAGGTCCGCGAGCGGATGGACGATCCGCACGCCGACGCTCGGAAGCTGGCGCGGACCTACGGACGGTTCGGTCTCGTCAACGCGCTCGTCTCCCGGCCCGGGGCGACGTATCGACGCGACATCCGTCCTCGCGCGGCGCGTACCGGGCGACTGCGGATCCTCGATGTGGGGGCCGGTGGGGGAGACCTCTGCCGATTGCTCGCGTGGCGTCTGCGTCGAGACGGTCTCTCGGCGGAGGTCACCGCGCTCGATGCCGACGACCGTGCGATCCGCTGGGCAGCGGCGCATGATGGCGGTGCGGGCGTGCGCTACCGCTGCGCGCTGACCACGGAGCTCGTCGCCGCGGGGGAGACCTACGACGTCGTGCTGTCCAACCACGTGCTGCACCACCTCGATGACGCCGAGCTCCAGGGCGTGCTCAGCGACTCCGTGCGCCTCGTCGCTGCGGACGGAGTGGTGGCGCACCACGACATCGCCCGCAGCCACACCGCGTACGCCCTGTTCGCCGCGGCCACCTGGCCCATCTCCCGCAGCCTCCTCGCCGACTCGTTCATCCGCGAGGACGGGCTCCTCAGCATCCGTCGCTCCTACACCCTCGCCGAGCTCGCGGCGGTCGCCCCAGACGGGTGGAGCGTACGCGGCGGTGCACCCTTCCGCGTGGAGCTGCGATGGGATGGGGCACATGCCCGACCATGACGTGCTGATCGTCGGCGCGGGGCCGGTGGGTCTGCTGTTGGGCTGCCTGCTGCTGCAACGCGGTCTGCGGGTGGTGGTGTGCGAACGTCGAGCGGACGCGGATCAGCGGACCAGGGCGATCGGCATCCACCGCCCGGGGCTGGACGCCTTGGACGCTGCGGGCGTCGGAGACGAGGTGCGCGCGGAGGCGCTTCGGCTCGAAGGTGGGGAGGTGCGCAGTCGTCGGCGCACCTTGGCGTCCGTCGACTTCGCATCGGATCGTCCGGTCCTGATCCTCCCGCAGCCGCGAAGCGGCGCGCTGCTGCGGGGCCGGATGCACTCGCTCTCGGAGGAGGCCCTGATCACCGGATGCGCCGTGCGCCTCGTCCGGCAGGACGCGGATGCCGTGCACGTCACGGCGGACTCCGCGGAGGGAACACGGATGATCTCGGCGGCCGTGGTCGTGGTGGCCGACGGCGTGCGGAGCCGTCTGCGTGAGGGACTCGATGCCGGATGGCGTCGTCGGGCCGGACGCGCCGCGTATTCGATGCTCGATGTCGAGGAGCCGACGTCGGAGAACCGGGCCGTCCTGCACTGCGAGCCGGAGGGTCTGGTCGAGTCCTTCCCCCTCCCCGGTGGTCGCCGTCGATGGGTGGTGCGGGGCGGTGCAGACGCCCTTCGCACCGCCGATGACTTCCGTGCGACGATCGAGCGGCGTACCGGGATCGGCATCGAACCGGCCGCCACGGACGCACCCACTCCCTTTCTCGCCGCACAGCATGCGGCGACGCGCCTCCATCAGGGCCGGGTGGTGCTTCTGGGCGATGCCGCACACGAGATCAGTCCGATCGGCGGACAGGGCATGAACCTCGGGTGGGTCGATGCCGTTCGTCTCGCGGAACGACTCTCCGGCACGCGGCCCGGCGCGGTGCCCGAGCTGGGTCCGTACGACCGACGGGTGCGCCGATCGGCATCCCGGGCCCAGCGCCGCTCCGCGTTCTACATGGCGATGGGGGCGCCCGCCCCGGCGCCGGTGGTGCGCGGCAGGGAGATGCTGATGAGGACACTCGGGTCCGCTCCGTTGCGCGGCTGGACGGCAGGGCTCCTCACGATGCGCGGCCTGTGACGCACGAAGGCCCGGTCCGCACTCTGCGAACCGGGCCTCCGTGATGTGAGGATCAGAAGTTGATCATGTGTCCTGCGAGGCCGTGGAAGCCTTCCTGCAGCGCCTCCGACAGCGTCGGGTGTGTGTGCACGTTGCGGGCGAGCTCGAGTGCGGTCAGGTCCCACTTCTGGGCCAGCGTCAGTTCGGGCAGGAGTTCGGAGACGTCCGGGCCGATCATGTGCGCGCCGATGAGCTCGAGGTGCTCCGCGTCGGCGATCAGCTTGACGAAGCCGACCGGCTCGCCGAGGCCGTGCGCCTTGCCGTTGGCCATGAACGGGAAGGTCGCGACCTTGATCTCGCGCCCCTCGTCCTTGGCCTGCTGCTCGGTGAGCCCGAACGATGCGACCTGCGGCGAGCAGAACGTCGCACGCGGCATCATCCGGTAGTCGCCGAGGGTCTGCGTCTCCGCGCCACCGATCGTCTCGGCGGCGACGACGCCCTGTGCCTCCGCCACATGGGCGAGCTGCAGCTTGGCGGTCACATCGCCGATCGCGTAGATGCCCTCGACGTTCGTGCGCATGTGATCGTCGATGTCGATCGCGCCGCGTTCGGTGAGCTTCACACCGGTCTTGTCGAGGCCGAAGCCCTCGATGTTCGGGGCGAAGCCGACCGACATCAGCACCTTGTCGGCCTCGATCGACGACTGCTGACCGTCCTTGCCCGTGTAGGTGACGGTGACGGAGGAGCCGTTGTCGACGACCGTCTCCACCTTGGTGGAGGTCAGGATGTCGACGCCGTAGTTCTTGTACTGCTTCGTGATCTCCTTCGACACGTCGGCGTCCTCGTTGGGGAGCGCGCGGTCGAGGAACTCGATGATCGTGACCTTGACCCCGTAGTTCGTCATCACATAGGCGAACTCCATGCCGATCGCGCCCGCGCCGACGATGACGATCGACTTCGGCAGCTCACGGGTCATGATCTGCTCTTCGTAGGTGACGACGTTCTCGCTGAGCGTCACGCCCGGTAGCAGACGGACCTTGGAGCCGGTGGCGATGATGGCGTTGTCGAAGGTGACCTCTTCGGACGTGCCGTCGGCCTTGGCGACCGAGATCGCCTTCGGGCCGGTGAAGGTGCCGCGACCGTTGTACTCGGTCACCTTGTTCTTCTTCATCAGGAAGTGGATGCCCTTGACGCGACCCTCGGCGACCTCGCGGCTGCGATCGAACGCCTTGCCGAAGTCGATCGTGAACTCGCCGGAGATCCCGAAGAAGTCCGCCTTGTGGTTCAGGGTGTGCGCGAGCTCCGCGTTCTTCAGGAGCGCCTTGGAGGGGATGCAGCCGACGTTGAGGCAGACACCGCCCCAGTACTTCTCCTCGATGATGGCGGTGGACAGACCGAGCTGCGCGCTGCGAACCGCAGCGACGTATCCGCCAGGACCTGCACCAAGGATGACGACGTCGTAGTGTGGCATGCCTTAAGCCTATCGCTCCGACGGGGTGTCGGAATCGGTCGGAGCCCCACCTCGTCGGCGGCTCGCGACGATCCAGATGACCACTCCGGCGACGACCAGGACGGCGATGATCGCGAGCACCCAGACCCATGCGGAACCCGTGTCGGCATCGTCGGGGACCGGTGTGGGCGTCGAGGTCGCCTCGGGCTCCGTGGTCTCCTCCGCCGTCGGCGCTGCGCTGGTCGGGGCCGCCGTGGGCTCCGCGGTCGCAGACCCGTCGTCGCCGACGGTCACCATGAAGGAGTACTCGCCGGAAGTGGGGTGTCCGTCGCTGGAGACGACCTTCCAGATCACGTGGTATTCGCCGGCCGGACCGGACCCCTGCAAGGGCTGGGTGACGATCGCGCCTTCGACCGTCGCCGCGCCTTCGGTGACCGACGTGCCATCGGGGGCGGTCACGACGACCTCCGTCGCACCCTCCCCGTCGATGAGCTTGGCGCTGAAGGTCAGCGTGAGCTCTTCGGGGACGGTATCGACCGATTCATCGGCAGCGGGAGACGACGACACGAGCGCGTCGTGCGCGGACGCCGAGAGCGGGGAGAAGAGCACGAGGAACGCGGCGAGCAGGGTCGCGGCGAGGGCGATCGGGGTGGCCGACGGGCGCAGAGCTTTGGTCTTCACCACTCCACCTTATGGATAAGCAGTATGTGACGGCTGAGTGTGAATGCGGCCTCCCGCGAGCGCCTCGGCATCCGTTAGTCTGGATGATCAGGAGGGCACAGTGACAGACAGCGACAGCCGACCGGCCGGTGAGGACGCGATCCACCGTTCCGGCGAGCAGAAACACGACGTGACGCAGACGTTCGGACACGATTCCGACCTGTCTTTCGTGCCGTTCGGGGTGGAATTGACCGACGTGGAGCAGACGGCCATCGCCGCACTGCCTGCGGGATCCGCGTTGCTGCTGGTGCGCTCGGGCGCTCTCGCCGGTGCGCGCTATCTGCTCGACACCGATGTGACCACGGTCGGGCGGCACCCCGAGGCCGACATCTTCTTCGACGATGTGACCGTCTCTCGTCGGCACGCCGAGATCACCCGCAGCGGATCCGCCTTCGAGATCATCGACCAGCGCTCCCTCAACGGGACGTATGTCAACGGGGAGCGCGTCGACCGCAGCGCGCTGGTCGACGGCTCCGAAGTGCGCGTCGGCAAGTTCCGTCTGAACTTCTTCGTCTCCCCTCACGATCGCGCGGCGGCGAACGACTGATGGCGGCCACTCCCGCCCGCGAACGTTCCGCGTCCGCGGGCTTGCTGAGTATCGGCCAGGTCCTTGCTCGGCTCACACCGGAGTTCCCCGACCTCACGTCCAGCAAGCTGCGCTTCCTCGAAGTGCAGGGCATCGTCAGCCCCTCCCGCACGGAGTCGGGTTACCGCAAGTTCTCCGCCTCGGACATCGAGCGGTTGCGTCTCGGTCTCACGCTGCAGCGCGATCACTATCTTCCGCTGAGCGTCATCCGGGAGCAGCTCGATGAAGCCGCCGCCGGCGGGGAGGCGTCCGCCCTCGCCCCGCCGCCCTCGATCACGCCGGCGCCGCGTCGCTACCGCCGAGACGAGTTGCTCGCCGCCGCCGGCGCGGGGCCGCAGCTGCTCAACGATGCGATCAGCACCGGCGTCATCACGGCGCAGGAGAGCTACCCGGAAGCCACCGTCACGCTGCTGCGCGGTCTCGTCGCCCTGGATCGCCACGGCATCGAACCCCGGCACCTCCGGTCGTTGCGCCAAGGGGCCGAGCGGGAAGTCGCGCTCATCGAGTCGGCGATGTCCGCACTCCTGCGGCGGACCGACGCCGCATCCCGGGCGAAGGCCAGCGAATTGGCGCCGGAACTGGCGACGCGGATCGACGAAGTGCGCTCGCTCTTCGTCAAGGATGCGCTGTCGCGAGTGCTTTCGTAACGAACTGATTGCGACACACCTTCGTTGTCGCACGGATGTCATTGCCGGTGCCCAGGCACTGCTCTACCGTGGAAGAAACCGTTCCAGGGAGGATTTCAGATGAATGCGGATGAGCTCGCAGGCGACCCGCGGTTCGTACCCGAACTCCTCTTCACCGACGGCCTCCCGGCCATGGACGACGAGGTCGGATACCGCGGTGCGGTCGCCGCTCGTGCAGCTGGCATCACGTACCGTCAGCTCGACTACTGGGCGCGCACCGAGTTGGTGGAGCCCACCGTGCGCGGCGCCAGCGGCTCCGGTTCGCAGCGCCTCTACGGCTTCCGCGACATCCTCGTCCTGAAGCTGGTGAAGAGCCTTCTCGACACCGGCATCTCCCTCCAGCAGATCCGCACCGCCGTCGAGGAGCTGCGCCGCGCAGGCATCCGCGATCTCGCGGGCACCACGCTGATGAGCGACGGTGCATCCGTCTACCTCTGCACGTCGAACGACGAGGTCATCGACCTCGTGAGCCGCGGCCAGGGTGTCTTCGGCATCGCCGTCGGCAAGGTCCTCCGCGAGGTGGAGTCGACCCTCGTGGCATTCGACCCGACCGCTCCGGACCCCGTCGACGAACTCACCGCTCGTCGCGCGAAGCGTTCCGCCTGACCACGACTTTCCGCTTCAGACGGAAAACGGCCGCCCTCGATGAGGGCGGCCGTTTCGTCGTGCGCGTCGTGCGGATCAGCTCTGCGGGCCGTTCTCCGGAACGGCGATCCGACCGGTGCGGATGATCCTGTCCAGGAGCTGGTCGAAGTCGGCGGCGAGTTCCTGCGCGGAATCGCCGGGCCAGATGTGCAGCGGCTTCGCGGCGCCCTGGGCCTGCTGCAGCGAGGTGCGCTCGGGCAGCTGAGGGGAGAGCACGAGAGGTCCGAACATGTCGCGCAGCTCCTTGATGCGGAACTGGTGCTCGATGGACTGCGGGCGCACGCGGTTCACGACGATGCCGAGGGGCTGGAGCCGGGGCGAGAGCCCCCGACGGATCTCCTCGATGGCGCGGAGGGCACGGTCGGCGGCGGCGACGGAGAACAGTCCGGGTTCCGTGACCACCATGACGCGGTCGCTGGCGGCCCAAGCGGTGCGGGTGAGCGCGTTCAGGGAGGGAGCGCAGTCGACGAGGACGAGGTCGTAGTCGGCCTCGACCGAGGCGAGCGCCTCCTCGAGCTTCCACACGTCACGCACGCTCGGGTGCGGCCCGTCGAAGTTGATCGCGGAGGGGCTCCCGATCAGCACATCGATGGTGCCGGGGTGGACCTTCGCCCATCCGCTCGAGGTGATCGCCTGTCGGACGACCTTCTCCTTCGGGTTCGCCAGGACGTCGGCGATGTTGAGCCGACCTGCCACCTGGATGTCCATCCCGGTGGAGACGTCGGACTGAGGGTCGAGGTCGACGACGAGAGTCCGGACTCCCCGAGCGAAAGCCGCGGAGGCCAGCCCGAGTGTCACGGTCGTCTTGCCGACGCCCCCCTTGAGAGAGCTGACGCTGAGTACGTGCACGGACACCACGTTACCTTCCCCTAGGCTGGGGGAACACTCAGCCCCGCCCCATGCGCATCGAAAACGCTGTGCATCGAGCTCCCAGAGGTGTGCATGTTCCAGAAGATCCTTGTGGCGAACCGCGGCGAGATCGCGATCCGCGCCTTCCGTGCGGCAGTCGAGGTGGGAGCGCGCACGGTCGCGGTCTTCCCCCATGAAGACCGGGGGTCTGTGCATCGTCTCAAGGCCGACGAGGCCTACGAGATCGGCGAGCGCGGGCACCCGGTGCGGGCGTACCTCGATGTCGACGAGATCATCCGCGTCGCGCTGGAATCGGGAGCGGATGCCATCTATCCGGGATACGGCTTCCTGTCGGAGAATCCCGAGCTCGCGGAGAAGGCCGCGGCGAACGGCATCGTCTTCATCGGTCCTCCCTCGAACGTGCTGGAGATGGCGGGCAACAAGGTCGAGGCCAAGCGCCACGCGATCGACGCGGGAGTCCCGGTCCTGCGGTCCACGGAGGCCTCCGACGACGTCGACGCACTCGTCGCCCAGGCAGAGGACATCGGGTTCCCGCTCTTCGCGAAGGCGGTCGCGGGTGGCGGTGGCCGGGGGATGCGCCGCGTCGAGACGTCCGGTGACCTCGCTCCGGCGTTGGCCGAGGCCATGCGCGAGGCCGCCAGCGCGTTCGGTGATGCGCGGATGTTCCTCGAGCAGGCCGTCGTCCGCCCCCGGCACATCGAGGTGCAGATCCTCGCCGACAAGACCGGCGAGACCGTGCATCTGTTCGAGCGCGACTGCTCCGTGCAGCGTCGTCACCAGAAGGTCGTGGAGATCGCTCCGGCGCCGAACCTCGACGACGACATCCGCACGGCACTGCACGGATACGCCGTCGCGTTCGCCCGCTCCATCGGGTACGAGAACGCGGGCACGGTCGAGTTCCTCCTCGAGACGGCGGGGGAGCGGACAGGCGAAGTCGTCTTCATCGAGATGAACCCCCGCATCCAGGTCGAGCACACCGTGACCGAGGAGGTCACCGACGTCGACCTCGTGCAGAGCCAGATGCGGATCGCCTCGGGGCAGACGCTGGCCGACCTCGGTCTGCAGCAGGAGAATCTGCACCTGCGCGGTGCCGCGCTGCAGTGCCGGATCACGACCGAGGACCCGACGCAGGGCTTCCGTCCCGACACGGGGAAGATCACCACGTACCGCTCTCCCGGTGGGGCCGGGATCCGTCTCGACGGCGGCACCGTGCACCAGGGCGCACAGATCAGCCCGCATTTCGATTCGATGTTGGCGAAGCTCACCTGTCGCGGGCGGGACTTCCCGGCCGCGGTCGCTCGGGCGCGCCGAGCACTCGCCGAGTTCCGCATCCGCGGCGTCGCGACCAACATCCCCTTCCTGCAGGCTCTCCTCGAGGATGACGCCTTCATCGCCGGAGACGTGAGCACCTCCTTCATCGACGAGCGCCCCGGACTGCTTCGGGGTCGTGTCTCGAAGGACCGCGGGACGAAGCTCCTGAACTGGCTGGTCGACGTCACGGTCAACAAGCCGAACGGTGCCCACCCCGGTGTGATCGATCCCGCATCCAAGCTGCCGGCGATCGATCTGAGCGTGGAACCGGCTCCCGGCTCACGCCAGCGCCTCCTCGAGCTCGGGCCCGAGGGATTCGCCCGCAGCCTCCGGGAACAGACGGCGCTCGCGATCACCGACACGACCTTCCGCGACGCGCATCAGTCCCTCCTGGCGACGCGGGTGCGCACGAAGGACCTCGTGACCGCGGCGCCCTACCTCGCCCGGTCGACCCCCGGACTCCTGTCCGTCGAGGCCTGGGGCGGGGCGACCTACGACGTCGCCCTCCGCTTCCTCGGTGAGGACCCGTGGGAGCGCCTCGACAAGCTGCGCGCCGCACTGCCGAATGTCGCGATCCAGATGCTCCTGCGCGGACGCAACACGGTCGGCTACACGCCCTACCCGACGGCGGTCACCGAGGCGTTCGTCGCCGAGGCGGCGGCCAGCGGTGTCGACATCTTCCGCATCTTCGACGCGCTCAACGACGTGGAGCAGATGCGGCCGGCGATCGAGGCCGTGCGCAAGACCGGAACGGCGGTCGCCGAGGTGGCGCTCTGCTACACCGGGGACCTGCTCGATCCGGCCGAAGACCTCTACACCCTCGACTACTACCTGCACCTCGCAGACCAGATCGTCGACGCGGGGGCGCACATCCTCGCCATCAAGGACATGGCGGGGCTGCTGCGCCCGGCCGCCGCAGCGAAGCTCGTCGCAGCGCTGCGGGAGCGGTTCGACCTGCCGGTGCATCTGCACACGCATGACACCCCCGGCGGGCAGCTGGCGACCCTGCTCGCCGCGAGCGCCGTCGGGGTGGATGCGGTGGATGCCGCCTCCGCGCCCCTCTCCGGCACCACGAGCCAGCCATCGCTGTCGTCCCTCGTCGCCGCCCTCGCCCACACCGACCGGGACAGCGGGATCCCGCTCGACGGCGTCTCCGATCTGGAGCCCTACTGGGAGGCGGTGCGGCGGCAGTACGCGCCGTTCGAATCCGGGCTTCCGGGACCCACGGGACGTGTCTACCACCACGAGATTCCCGGTGGCCAGCTGTCGAACCTGCGCCAGCAGGCCAAGGCGCTGGGGCTCGCCGACGATTTCGAGCTCATCGAGGACATGTACGCCGCGGCCGACCGCATGCTCGGTCGCGTTCCCAAAGTCACTCCGTCCTCCAAGGTCGTCGGTGACCTGGCCCTGCACCTGGCCGCGGTGAAGGCGGATCCGGCCGACTTCGAGGCCAACCCAGAGAAGTACGACGTGCCGGACTCGGTCGTCGGTTTCATGGCGGGCGAACTCGGCGACCTTCCGGGTGGATGGCCCGAGCCGTTCC
>NZ_JRKC01000026.1:0-26423 GCF_000800925.1 Microbacterium sp. ZOR0019
GGGCGAACTCGGCGACCTTCCGGGTGGATGGCCCGAGCCGTTCCGCAGCAAGGTGCTCGCCGGACGCACGGTGCGCGTCGGCCTCACCGAGATCAGTGCTGACGATGAGGCCGCACTCGCCGGGACCAGTGCCGAACGCCGTGCACGGCTGAACACCCTGCTGTTCCCCGGTCCGAGCGCCGAGTTCGCGGAGCGGCGGGAGTTGTTCGGAGACCTCTCCGTGCTCGACACGGCCGACTACCTGTACGGGCTCGTGGCCGGGCAGGAGCACCTGATCGAGATCGATCGCGGCGTCCAGCTCTACGTGGGTCTCGAAGCCATCGGGGATGCAGACGACAAGGGGATGCGCACCGTGATGACGACCCTCAACGGGCAGCTCCGGCCCGTCTTTGTGAGGGATCGGTCGATCGTCGTGGACGTGCACGAGGTCGAGAAGGCGGACACCTCCGTGCCCGGCCAGGTCGCGGCGCCCTTCTCCGGGGTGGTCACGCTGAAGGCCGAGGTGGGCGCCACCGTCCGCGCCGGCGAACCCGTCGCATCCATCGAGGCGATGAAGATGGAGGCGGCCATCACGGCCCCCGTGGACGGCGTCATCGAACGTCAGGCGATCGCCGAGACGCAGCAGGTGGATGCCGGAGATCTTTTGGTCGTGATCCGTCCGGCGCACTAATCTTGTGCGGGCGAGGCCAGCGCACGATGTGCGTACCCGGGGCCCGCACAGGCTGGGAGCGACATCGTGACACCGAAGAACACCACGGACCCCGAGGATAACCCGCTGGGGGTGCTCGACGAAGCCGCGTCACTCGACACGGCAGGCATCGGGATCCTCGGGGCGACCGCGCAGGTCAGTGTGACGCTGCCGAAGGACGAAGACGACGACCTCGCCGACGACGGGGTCGTGGACGGCGAGGTCGTCGGCGAGCTCGTGATCGATCCGCCTCGCGTCGAGGAGCAGGCGACCGACGCCCGTCCGGTCGAGACCCCCGCCGTCGCGGCGCCTCGAATCGTGCGGCCGTCTTCGGAGAAGGTCATCGATGCCGTCGTGGTCGGGACCCCCGAGACCCCCGAGACCCCCGAGACGCCTGCGGTCGTCGAGGTCACCGACGACGCCCGGGACCAGGCCGAAGAGGCAGCCGTCGCGGCACGATTCCTCGCACGAGCGAGCGCGGAAGCGCCGCCGTCCCCGTCGACATCTGC
The DNA here is from genome assembly GCF_000800925.1 of Microbacterium sp. ZOR0019. Taxonomy (NCBI): domain Bacteria; kingdom Bacillati; phylum Actinomycetota; class Actinomycetes; order Micrococcales; family Microbacteriaceae; genus Microbacterium; species Microbacterium sp. ZOR0019. The sequence goes on from NZ_JRKC01000026.1 coordinate 1,198, forward strand.
TCCCGTACGAATATCCGTCGAGAAGGAGAACAGATCCGTGTCCGCTCCGGAGGAGAAGAAGACCGTCATCTCGCAGTCCCCCCGCACGACACCGCGCACCGACGTGACGCTGACGTCCAAGCGTCTGGACGACTTGGGAGAGTCCTCGCGCGAGTCCGCGGATCTCCTCACCGCCGACAGACTGCTCGATCCGCATCGGGTGGCCAAGCCGGAACCGGAGGGAGCGTGGAGTCACTTCCTGTACACGATCTCCGGGCGTCGGATCAACATCGGCGACGGCAGGCGCGCGCGGGAGCGCAAGGCGCTCTCGGCGAGGATCGCGGCTCCGCTCGCGGGCGGTGCACGCTTCGTCCCGGTGCTCTCCCGCAAGGGCGGGGTCGGCAAGACGACGATCACCGCGCTGCTGGGGATGGCACTCGCCGACGCCCGCGAGGACCGGGTGATCGCCGTCGATGCCAACCCCGATCGAGGAACCCTCGCCGAGCGCATCGTGCGGCCGCATCACAGCAAGTCGGTGCGCGATCTGGTCCGGATCCACGATGACGTCAAGGGCTACCACGACATCTCCGCCATCGTCGCGCGTGACGCGACCCGTCTCGATGTCCTCGCCTCCGATTCCGATCCCCGCGTCGCCGAGGCGTTCAGCGACAGCGACTACCGTGATGTGGCCGGCGTGGCTGCCCACTACTACTCGCTGGTCCTGACCGACACCGGCACCGGGATCGTCCACTCCGTGATGTCGGCGACGCTCGACCTCGCGGACCAGATCGTCATCGTCTCGGGATTGAGCGTCGATGAGGCTCGTCTGGCATCCGAGACGCTCACCTGGCTCGAGACGAACGGCTTCGAGGAGCAGGCGCGTGAGGCGATCGTCGTCCTCAACCAGTCCACGCCCGGGACTCCGCTGGTGCGGCTGAACGAGCTGGAATCCCACTTCGCCACCCGTGCGCGGAGCGTCGTGCGCGTCCCCTACGACCCGCAGATCGCGGGAGGGGGGACGATCGTCTTCGCGAACCTGTTGCCGGAGACCCGCATCGCTGCGCGTGAGCTGGCGGCGCTCCTGGTCGAGGGCCTGCGGGCCAGGGCCGCCTGATGTCGGTCCGAGAGATCCGCATCTTCGGCGACCCCGTCCTGCGCACGGTGTGTGCCCCGATCGAGGAGATCGACGAGGGGGTGCGCGCACTCGTGGCCGACCTGGTCGACACGGTGGAGCTGCCGGGTCGCGCCGGCGTCGCCGCACCGCAGATCGGCGTCGCGCTGCGTGCGTTCAGCTACAACATCGACGGCGACATCGGCTACGTGCTCAATCCCGTCCTCACCGAAGTGCGGGGGGAGCCGGAGCCGACGGGCGAGGGATGCCTCTCGGTACCCGGACTGTGGCACGACGCACTGCGGCATCCGTGGGCGCGCGTGGAGGGCATCGATCTCGACGGCAATGCCGTGGTGCTCGAGGGGGAGGGACTCCTCGCGCAGGCTCTCCAGCACGAGACCGACCATCTCGACGGCAAGCTCTTCCTGACGAGGCTCGACGCCGAGACGCGCAAGGTCGCCATGCGCGAGGTGCGGGAGAGCGCCTGGTTCTGACGGCCTGAACTCCGACCGCACGAAGAAGGGCCCCGCGCGAGCGGGGCCCTTCTTCGTGCGGGGTGTCAGCCGCCGATGGCGACGTTGGTCGTGGCGACCGGCTCGTCGTAGATCGCGGCGATCTCGTCGGCGAAGTCGTTCATGATGACGTTGCGCTTGATCGAGAGCTTCGGGGTGAGGTGGCCGGAGGCCTCCGTCCACTCGGAGTCGAGGATCGTGAACTTCCGGATCGACTCCGCGCGCGACACCCGGTCGTTCGCGGCGTCGACCGCCCGCTGCACCTCGGCGCGGACGGCGGCGTTCGTGGATGCATCCGCCAGCGACATCTTGGCATCGAGGCCGTTGTTCGCGAGCCAGGTCGGAAGCATCTCCGGGTCGAGCGTGATCAGAGCGGAGATGAACGGACGCTGGTCACCGACGACGACGACCTGCCCGATGATCGGGTTCGCACGGATCGGATCCTCGAGCGCAGCGGGAGCGACGTTCTTCCCTCCGGCGGTGACGATGATCTCCTTCTTGCGCCCGGTGATCGTGAGGAAGCCTTCGGAGTCGAAGCTGCCGATGTCGCCGGTGTGGAACCAGCCGCCGTCACTGAAGGCCTCGGCCGTCGCCTCGGGGTTGTTCCAGTACTCCTTGAAGACGTTGATGCCGCGGACCTCGATCTCACCGTCCTCGGCGAGGCGCAGTCCGACACCCGGGAGAGCAGGGCCGACCGTGCCGATCTTCGACTTGTCGGCCAGGTTGACCGTCGCCGGGGCAGTCGTCTCGGTGAGGCCGTAACCCTCGAGGATGACGACGCCCAGGCTGTGGAAGAAGTGGCCGAGGCGCGAGCCCAGGGGAGCGGAGCCCGAGACGGCGTACACGACGTTGCCGCCCATCGCCTCGCGGAGCTTGCTGTAGACGAGCTTGTTGAACAGCGCGAACTTGAGCTTCATGCCGAACGGGATCTTCTTGCCCTGCTCGAGCAGCTTCGAATGCTCGATGGCGACGTCGGCCGCCGAGCGGAAGATCTTGCCCTTGCCGCCCGCCTCCGCCTTCTGCTCCGCGGAGTTGTAGACCTTCTCGAAGACGCGCGGGACCGCGAGGAGGAAGGTCGGCTTGAAGGAACCGAGCGCCGGCAGCAGCTGACGGGTGTCGGGCTGGTGTCCGGTGCGGACGCCGGCGTGGACGTCGAGGATGGAGATGAAGCGGGCGAACACGTGTGCGGTCGTGATGAACAGCAATGTGGACGCGCCGGGCGTCTGCACGACCTCGTCCAGGGCCTTGGCCGAGTTCCGCGAGAGCTCGACGAAGTTGCTGTGCGTGAGCACGCACCCCTTCGGGCGGCCGGTCGAACCGGAGGTGTAGATGAGCGTCGCGATGTCGGATCCGACGGCGAGGCTGCGGCGGCGCTCGATCTCTCCGTCCGTCACCGACGCACCCTGCGCGGTGAGGGTGTCGATCGCTCCGAGGTGCAGCTGCCAGACCTCCCGGATCAGCGGCAGGTCGCCGCGGACCTCATCGAAGCGGGCGAAGTGCTCGGGGGACTCCACGATCAGCGCGATCGCACCCGAGTCTTCGAGGATCCACTGGATCTGCGAGGGCGAGCTCGTCTCGTAGATCGGCACCATCACGGCGCCGGCATAGAAGAGGGCGAAGTCGATGAGCGTCCACTCGTACGTGGTGCGCGCCAGGAAGCCGACCTTCTCACCGGGCTGGATCCCGGCGGCGGCGAAGCCCTTCGCCAGGGCGACGACAGCCGTCTGGAAATCGGCGGCGGAGATGTCGCGCCAGCCGTCGCCCTCCGGCACGGAGAAGAGGGCGCGATCCGGAGTGGCTTCGACGCGCTTGACCAGGAGGTCGGCGACGTTCGCATCGGGGTCGGCGGGGACGATCGCAGGGACTTCAAACTGGACCACGGCAGCTCCTTCGGTACCGGTCGGGCAGGGCGTGGCTTCGAGTCTAGGGCATGGAACCGAGTTGCGTCCGGGGTGAAACTGGGTCGCGCGCGCGGAAGCGCCGCGGAGAAGACCGGGGTGGATGCGACCCTCGGCGCTAGACTTCCACTCGATGTTCTATTGGCTGATGAAGTACGTGGTGATCGGCCCCGTGGTCAAGGCGGTCTTCCGACCGTGGATCGTGGGGCGGAAGAACGTGCCCGCAAGCGGTGCGGCGATCCTCGCCAGCAACCATCTGTCCTTCGCCGATTCCATCTTCCTTCCGCTCATGATCGACCGGTCGATGTCGTTCCTGGCCAAGAGCGACTACTTCACGGGCCGGGGTCTGAAGGGGTGGTCCACGAAGTTCTTCATGAAAGCCACCGGACAGATCCCGATCGACCGTTCCGGAGGCAAGGCTTCGGAGGCGTCCCTGAACACGGGCCTCCAGGTCCTCGGCGGGGGCGACCTCCTGGGCATCTACCCGGAGGGGACGCGGAGTCCCGACGGCACGCTGTACCGCGGCCGCACGGGGATCGCCCGTATGGCTCTCGAAGCCAAGGTCCCGGTGATCCCCGTGATCATGGTCGACACCGATACGGCGATGCCGATCGGACGGCGGTTGCCGCGCATCGTCCGCGTCGGGATCGTCATCGGGGAACCTCTCGACTTCTCCCGCTACGCCGGGATGGAGAACGACCGCTACATCCTCCGCTCCGTCACCGACGAGATCATGGTGGCCCTGCAGCGCCTCGGTGAGCAGAAGTACGAAGACGTCTACGCGTCGACGGTCAAGGACCGGCTCCCCACCCGCGTCACATAGCCTCCCGCGCGCATCTGCGTGGTCCCTGCGACCACTAGGCTGGAAGGCATGCTCCCGCACCACATCGAAGCACTTGATGCATGGCGTTCGCTTCCCATCAAGCAGCAGCCGCAGTGGCCCGACGCGGACCGCGTCGCCGACGTCTCGCGCCAGATCGCAACCCTCCCGCCGCTGGTCTTCGCGGGTGAGGTCGACAACCTCCGCGACCGGCTCGCCCGCGCGGCTTCGGGACAGGCGTTCCTGCTCCAGGGCGGCGACTGCGCCGAGACCTTCGCCGGCGCGACGGCCGAGCAGATCCGCAACCGCATCAAGACGGTGCTGCAGATGGCCGTGGTGCTCACCTACGGCGCATCGATGCCGGTCGTCAAGATGGGCCGCATGGCCGGTCAGTTCGCGAAGCCGCGCTCGAGCGACTCCGAGACGCGCGGCGACGTCACGTTGCCGGCCTACCGGGGCGACATCGTCAACGGCTACGACTTCACCGAGGGCTCTCGTACGGCCGACCCGGGTCGGTTGCTCCAGGGCTACCACACGGCCGCGTCGACGCTGAACCTGATCCGCGCGTTCACCCAGGGTGGATTCGCCGACCTCCGCGAAGTGCACTCGTGGAACAAGGGCTTCGCGCAGAACCCCGCCAATCAGCGCTACGAGCGCATGGCGGCCGAGATCGATCGCGCGATCAAGTTCATGGAGGCGGCCGGCGCCGACTTCGACGAGCTGAAGCGCGTCGAGTTCTTCACCGGTCACGAAGGCCTGCTCATGGACTACGAACGACCGATGACGCGTATCGACTCGCGCACGGACACTCCGTACAACACGTCGGCTCACTTCCTCTGGATCGGCGAGCGCACCCGCGAGCTCGACGGCGCGCACGTCGACTACTTCTCCAAGATCCGCAACCCCATCGGCGTGAAGCTCGGACCGACGACGTCGCCCGAGACGGCGCTGCAGCTGATCGACAAGCTCGACCCCGACCGCGAGCCCGGCCGACTCACGTTCATCACGCGGATGGGCTCGGGCAAGATCCGTGACGCCCTGCCGCCCCTGCTGGAGGCAGTCCGCGATTCCGGTGCGCAGCCGCTGTGGGTCACGGACCCGATGCACGGCAACGGCATCACCACCCCGACGGGCTACAAGACGCGTCGCTTCGACGACGTGGTCGACGAGGTGCGCGGCTTCTTCGAGGCGCACCGCGCAGTCGGGACGTTCCCGGGTGGCATCCACGTCGAGCTCACCGGCGACGACGTCACGGAATGCCTGGGTGGATCCGAGCAGATCGACGAGGCGGCTCTCGCGACGCGCTACGAGAGCCTGTGCGACCCGCGCCTGAACCACATGCAGTCCCTGGAGCTCGCGTTCCTGGTGGCTGAGGAGCTCGAGACGCGCTGATCAGCTCCTCGCGTCACGAAGAGAGCCGCCCTCCCCGAACCTCGGGAGGGCGGCTCTCTCGTGTGGGCTGGGGGATCAGCCGGTGAGCTGGATGGAGAGGTTCACGGTGCCCCCTCGCGGCAGTGACTTGTCCGCTCCCGGGTCCTGGCCGGTCACCGTGGCCATCTCCGCGAACCCCGGCAGGTCGCCCCAGGCCGCGTAGCTGGCCGTGAAGCCGTTGTCCGAGAGGATCTGTTTCGCTTCGTTCAGGGTCCTGTTCGTGACATCGGGGACCGGGAAGAGCTCGGGTCCCTTCGAGACGATGAGCTGCACCGTGTCTCCGGGGCGCCAGTTGCCCTCGGAAGCCCGGTCCGCCACGCCGATGACGATGTCCTTGGCGACATCGTTGCTGAAGACGTACTGGGACTCCTCGCTGACGACCAGGTCCTTTCCGGTCAAGGTCGAGGTCGCCTCGTCGACCGACATGCCGGACACGTCGGGGAAAGCACCCGCTGAGACGTACAGTTCCACGGAGTCGTCTTCGAAGACGGTGCATCCGTCGCCGCAGGCATAGGCGTCACCGCCTGCGCGCGGGGTGACGTAGGCGTTGATGACGATGCCCGCGTCGGCATTCGAGAAGAGGATGAGGGTCTCGTCGTCGACGTTGACGTTGACCCCGGCGAGATAGTCGCGCGCGTCTTGCTCCGTTCGTCCGTTGAGCTTTTCGAGGTCGTGCGAGGCGGGGCCTGCGGACACGATCACCGTGACGGCGTCACCCTTGTCGAGCCGAGTGCCTTCGCCGGGGTCGGTCTCGATCACGGTTCCGGCGTCGATGTCGACGGAGAACTCGTCTTTCTGCGTGGGGACGAAGCCGGCATCCACCAGCACGGCCGCGGCGTCGTCGTAGGTCTTGCCGGCGACGCTGGGCACAGCGATGAGCGACCCGGGGCCGGAGCCGAACCACCAGCCGACGCCACCCGCGAGCACGGCCAGCAGCAGCACGAGCGTGAGGAGGAAGGCGCCGCGCGCGCGTCGTTTCGACGCGCGCCGTCGAAGGAGCGTCGCGTTGTCGATCGGGGCGGCCACGGGGGCGGCAGGATCCGCGATCACCATCGTGCTCGGCATCACCTTGGTGAGGTCGCCGGAGTCGCCGGGGCTGTGCTGCGGAGCGGTTGCGCGGGCAGCCATCGGGGTGATGCCGAGATCGCGTTCGATCTCGCGCAGACGCTCGAGCATCTGCTGGGCGTCGTCCGGGCGCTCGTCCGGCGACTTCTCAGTCGCCCAGAGCACGAGTTCGTCGAGCTGCTCCGGCACCGCGGGGTTGCGGACGCTCGGACGCGGGACGGATTCCGTGGCGTGCTGGAAGGCGATCTGCATCGGCTGCTCGCCCTTGTACGGCTGCTCACCCACGAGCATCTCGTAGAGCATGATGCCGAGCGCATAGATGTCGCTGCGCGCGTCGGCCGTGCCTCGGGTGACCAGTTCAGGCGCGAGGTACGCGATGGTCCCGAGCAGCTGCTGTCCGGTCGCCGTGTTCGCCGTCGTCGCTCTGGCGAGGCCGAAGTCGCCGATCTTGATGCGTCCGTCCTCCGCGAGGAGCACGTTCTCCGGCTTGACGTCACGGTGCACGATGCCGGCCCGGTGCGCGGCGGAGAGCCCGGCCAGGATCGCATCCATGATTGTGATGGTCTGCGGGATGGTGAGGCGCTTCTGCTCGCGCAGCAGCTCGCGCAGAGTGATCCCGGGGAGGTACTCCATCACGAGGTAGGCGAGCTCGCCGTCCTGCCCCTGGTCGAAGACGTTGACCACGTGCGGATCCGCCAGGCGGGCGGCCGCGCGGGCTTCCTGGATGAAGCGGCTCTGGAACGCGGAGTCATCGCTGAGGTGCGCATGCATCACCTTGAGGGCGATGCGCCGCTCCAGCCGAAGGTCGGTGGCGACGTACACCGTCGCCATCCCGCCACGGGCGATGCGAGCACGCACACGGTAGCGGCCGTCGACAAGCCGCCCGATGAGGGGGTCGGCCTGCTGATTGGTCGTCACGTCAGAATTCTATGGAGGACTGCCTGAAAGTCAGGGGAGCGGCTCACCTCTCGGCGGTGTCGGTTTTCCGGATGTCGTCACCCGTAGAGCGCGAGCCAGGCATAAGCTTGCGTCTCCCATTGGCCGTATCGGTCGGGATAGGCCGAGATCTGCACGGCCTGAGCGGCCGAGGTGAACGGCATGCTCTCCCAGCCGGGGATGTCGAGGAGCCCTCGCGTCGCCTGTCCGTTCGGATCGTGCTGACCACCGAAGAACACTCGCGTGCTGCGGTCCGCGTCCATGATCTGCGCGGGCGTTCCCCATCCGGTGCTCGGGCGTTGCTGGAAGATCCCGAGTGAATCGCGGTCGCCCCAATCGAGGTTGCGGAGTCCCGACTCGACCATGCCGGTCGCGAGTGCCAGAGCGATGGCGCGATCGCTCACACCGAGCTCGCGGCCGATGCGGATGATGAGGGCGGCGTTCGACGCCTGCTCGGCGGTGAGGCTCGCGGAGCGCTGCCCGCCGGTCGCGGCGGTGCTCGACGCCGCAGGGGCAGGGGCGGCCTGCACGGCGAGTCGCTGACCGGGGTAGATGATCGATGACGGGCCGAGTCCGTTCAGGGTGAACAGCGCGTGGGTGGTGGTCCCGTACTTCTGCGCGATGCCGAACAGGGTGTCACCCGCGACGACGGTGTGGGCCGCCGCGGATGCAGGCGGAGTGGCAGGCGTGGCAGTCGGCGCGGCGGCCGCCTGCGGCGCAGCGGAGCCGGAGACGACGAGGCGCTGTCCCGGATAGATCACCGAAGCGCGTGTCAGCCCGTTCGCAGCGAGCACGGCATCCACGGTGATGCCGTACTTCCGGGCGATCGCGTACACGGTGTCGCCGGCGACGACCTGATGCGATGTCGAGGTCGCCGTCCGAGCCGGCGCCGGCGCGACGGCCGGTGCGGCCGACGCCTGCAGGGTCAGGGTCTGGCCCGGGTAGATGACCGAACGCCACGAGAGCCCGTTCCAGGACAGCACGTCGACCGTGCGGAGCCCGAAGCGTGAGGCGATCGCCGAGACGGTGTCACCGGGCTGGACGACATGGCTCGACGGTGCGGACTGGGCGGGTGCCGTGCGCACGGGGACGCTGCGCGGGCGCTCGATCGGCGAGAAGTCCGTCGTCATCGTCGTCGAGGCGGCGTCGGCGGGAGTGGTGGTGAGCGTGGCGGCCAGAGCCCCCAGGACGGCCGCAGGCAGTCCGAGCTGCAGGTTGCGCGTTCGACGCGTGGCGGTCTTGATTCCCAAGGCGAGCCCCCTTTTTCGAGCACTTCACGCTGACACGGATGTAAACGGAAGTCAACAGAAGTGACGGAAGTGACGCATGGGGCTGATGGGTCGACATGCGGCATCCCGGCGGAGATGAGATAGTGGGCAACGTGTCTGAGAACGTTGCTGGAACCCCTGCCGCCGCTGCCGTCGAGTGGCTGACGATGCCCGACCTCGTCGAGGTGCTCGACGAGCCGCTCGGTCGCGTGCGCCGTCTGATCGACGAGCACTACCTGGTCGGGTCCCGTCGCACCGGCACCTTCGCCGTGCCTGCGGTGTTCATCGTCGACGGGCGTCCTCTGAGCTCCTTGCGGGGAACGATCATCGTGCTCCAGGATGCGGGCTTCACCGACGACGAGCTGATCGACTGGCTGCTCGCGGACGAGGAGAGCCTGGGGCGTTCGCCGATCGACGCACTGCTGGCGGGGCACAAGAGCGCCGTGCGTCGACTCGCACGCACTCTCGCCTGAGGGGTCCGTCGCGTCAGGCGGACCGGACCGTCGCTGCGCGTGCGAGTTCACGCAGTTCGCCCACCGCGGCGTTGTCGAGCCGGGCGCCCGAGAGGGCGCGGTCGGCTTCCCGGGCGTAGTCCGCGATCATGGTCTCGACCTGAGCGAGCGCACCCGAGTCGGTGATCGTCGCCTGCAAGGAGGTCACCTGCTGCGGTGTCAGCTCGACGTCTCCGAGCATCTCGTCGAGCAGATTCCTCGCTGAGGTGTCGAGCGCCTGCCGCGTGAGAGCGATCAGAACCGTGCGCTTGCCTTCCCGAAGGTCGTCACCGGCCGGTTTCCCGGTGACGGAGGCGTCGCCGAACACTCCGAGCACGTCGTCGCGCAGTTGGAAGGCCATCCCGATCGGGTGACCGAAACGGCGAAGCGCGTCCAGCTGATCGGCGTCGGCGCCGGCGAGTGCGCCGCCGAGGACCAGCGGCTGCTCGATGCTGTATCTGGCCGACTTGAGAGATGCCACCCGCAGCGCCCGATCGGCGTGGAGGGCTCCGTCGTTGACGCTCCAGGCCGACTCCTCGGCGATGTCGAGGAACTGCCCCGTGGTCACGTCCCGGCGCATCCGGGCGTACTCGGAGCGCACGGCGCGCGCGTGCGGCTGGTCGTCCAGCGCGGCCTCGAGCAGATCGTCGCTCCAGGCGACGAGAAGGTCGCCGAGAAGAATCGCGGAGGCGCGGCCGAACGACTCGGCATCTCCCGACCACCCGGCTTCGTCGTGCGACGTCTGGAGCGCGCGATGGGCCGCCGGCCTCCCGCGACGGGTGTCGGAGTTGTCGATCAGATCGTCGTGCACGAGAGCCGCGGATTGGAAGATCTCCAACGCGGTGCACACGTCCCAGAGCGCCTCGGTCTCTGCCGCGTCACGCTCGTGGAAGCGTGCGACGGCGCGCCAGCCGGCGTGGCAGAACCGGGCGCGCAGTCTCTTCCCTCCTTCGAGGGTGCCGGCCGCGGCATCGAGAAAGGAGACGGCGTCCGGGCCGTAGTCGGCGGATTCGTCGCGCATCCGTGCGAGGAAGCGGTCGAGGCGAGCGGCGACCGCGCCGGGGACGGGGGAGGAGGACGACACGACTCCCAGCATACGTAAAGCAAGGGGACGTCGAACTGCTAGCCCCGGACGCCTCCGCGCGCGTAGAATGGGAGGCACGATACCCGAGGGGGACGAAATGCCACTCTCCGAACAGGAGCAGCGTCTGCTCGACGAGATGGAACGCCATCTCCTTCACAATGATGCCGACGTCGTGAGCGCGCCGTCCGGCGATCGCGCACTGAGCTACCGAAATCTGGTCTACGGTGCTCTCCTTCTCCTCGCCGGTGTCGGCGGCCTCGTGGCCGGCGTCATCCTCGGCGGCGTATGGGGCATCGTGGTCGGCGTGATCGGATTCGTGGCGATGCTCGCCGGTGTCATCGTGGCCGTCACGCCCGTGCGGCGCACGGCTCCTGCGCAGCCTCGGGAACGCTCTGCGCCGAAGCGGCAGGATTCCGCCTCGTTCATGGACCGTATGAATGACCGCTGGGATCGTCGGCAGGACGGTCACTGACCCCCACACACTTCTCACGACAGAAGCCCGGATGCTGAGCATCCGGGCTTCTGTCGTTAACGCGCGGGCCGCCACGCTCCTCCACTGAGCCTCCACTTCGCTCCACCGCGGAATTCCGCGGGATTTCAGCATGCTCTTTTGCTCGCGACCCGTGATTTCCCGGATTGGTCGTAGGTAAGTGGAGGAAAGTGGAGTAAAGTGGGGCGCACCTCGAGTTGGCCGGACGCAGAGGGGGTGATGGCCGATGTTGCTGGGTACGCACTCTCCGAAGCTGGACGACAAAGGACGGGTCATCCTTCCTGCGAAGTTCCGCGAGGACCTCGGTGGCGGCATCGTCGTCACCCGCGGCCAGGAGCGGTGCCTCTACGTGTTCAGCACGGCCGAGTTCGAGGCGATGCACGAGCGGATCCGCCAGGCTCCGCTCGCCAACAAGCAGGCGCGTGACTTCATGCGTCTGTTCCTCTCCGGTGCGAGTGCGGAGATGCCCGACAGTCAGAACCGCATCACCATCCCCGCGCACCTGCGTCAGTACGCAGGGCTGCAGAAGGAGCTCATCGTCACCGGTGTCGGCGCTCACGCCGAGATCTGGGACGCGGAGAGCTGGAACGCCTACCTCGCCGCTGGTGAGGAGACCTACTCCGACCTCGAGCAGGAGGTGATTCCGGGACTCTTCTGACCACGGCTGTGATGCCCCGCCGCTCCCGCCCCGACACACTTCCCCGGTGCCGGGTCGAGAAGCGGAGGGGGATCAGAGCCGATGGTCACCCCGAGAAAGATCATGAACCTCCGAGACATCCACACCCCCGTCCTGCTCGACCGCTGCGTCGAGTTGCTCGCTCCCGCCCTTCAAGCGGACGGAGCGGTGCTCGTGGACGCCACGCTCGGTATGGGCGGCCACTCCGAAGCTCTGCTCGAGCGTTTTCCGAACATCCGACTGATCGGGCTCGACCGCGACACCGACGCGTTGCGCATCGCGGGGGAGCGGCTCGCCCGATTCGGGGACCGCGTCACGCTGGTGCACACGGTGTACGACGAGATCGGACTGCACGCGCAGGGCGCGGCAGGGATCCTCTTCGACCTCGGGGTCTCCTCCCTCCAACTCGACGAGGCCGAGCGCGGATTCGCGTACTCGAAGGATGCTCCTCTCGACATGCGCATGGACCAGACCAAGGGCGTCACCGCTGCCGATGTCATCGCGACGTACAGCGAAGGCAACCTGCGCCGCATCTTCGAGCGGTACGGGGAGGAGAAGCTCGCCGGTCGCTACGCGCGCTTCATCATCGAGGCGCGTCAGAAGCAGCCGATCACCCGCTCCGGCGAGCTCGTCGAGATCCTGATCGCGGCGACTCCCGCTGCCGCACAGCGTGCCGGGCATCCGGCCAAGCGCGTGTTCCAGGCCCTGCGCATCGAGGTGAACACCGAGCTCAACGTGCTGGCCGACGCGATCCCGTCAGCGATGGATGCGCTCGATGTCGGCGGACGCATCGTGGTGATGTCGTACCAGTCGCTCGAGGACCGGCTCGTCAAGCAGGCCCTCGCCGCGGCGTCGGCCTCGACGGCGCCGGCCGGGCTTCCGGTGGAACTGCCCGAACATGCTCCGCGGTTCCGCATCCTCACCAAGGGTGCGGAACTCGCCGGCGACGACGAACGCGCGCGCAACCCCCGGGCGATCCCGGTGCGGCTGCGCGCCGCCGAGAAACTGCGGGAGAGCGCATGAGTCTGAACGCGGTGGTCCGCAAGCCCGCGACGCCCCTCACCCCGACCCGCGAGACGCAGAGGCGGTTGCAGCCCGTCACACGGCCGGCGGTCCGTCGCAAGCCGAAGCTCGCGTACGCGCTCGTCGCCCTGGGTGGGGCCCTGGCGATCGGTGCGGCACAGGTGGGGTTTTCGCTCGCGATCACCCAGGATTCGTTCACCTTGGCCGCGCTCTCCTCGCAGCAGCGTGAACTGGATCTCCGGTCCCACGCGTTGCAGGAAGAGCTCACCGGCCTCAGCTCGCCGCAGGTGCTCGCCAGCAGCGCTGCCGATCTCGGCATGGTCGTCGCCGGCTCCCCCTCATACCTGCGGCTCAGCGACGGAGCGCTCTTCGGCACCGGAGCCGGCGCGGAGGGGATCTCGACCGTCAACCCCGACGGTGCGGCGGCTGTGGCCAACGCCCTGATCGTGGAACCGCCGCCGGCGGAGACCGTGACCGACGACGGCGACACGGCCCAGACGACGCCGGACCTTCCGCCGGCCATCACCGACGGGCTCCCGAGTCCCACCACGCACTGACCCGCACGAAATGATCGATGGAGAGATCGCATGACGACACGAGCAACCCGCGGTCCTCGGCGACGGACCGTCGTCGCCCTCGCCGTCATCCTCTCCGTGTTGGCGGCTTTCGTCGTACGCCTGATCGACATCCAGGTCGTGAGCGCCGACGAGCACGTCGCGCAATCCCTCACCAAGATCGGCGCGGGGAACACGATCCCCGGCCGACGCGGATCGATCGTCGACGCGGGGGGCACCGTGCTCGCATCGAGCGTGCTGGTCTACGACGCGCAGCTGAATCCGAAGGTCATCATGCAGCTGGAGGAGAAGGATCCCCAGGTGCCGTGGGCCGAGGCGTCCGACAAGATCGCCGCGATCACCGGGCAGAGCGGTGACGACGTGCGAGCCCTCGTGTCGGATGCGCTCGCGAACGACCCGCAGAGTCAGTACGCACCGCTCAAGAATTCGCTCACCACGGAGCAGTACATCGAACTCCGCGACCTGAAGCTCGCCTACCTCCACATGGCGGGAAGGGAGACCCGCGTCTATCCGAACGGTGCGGTCGCCGGGAACATCCTCGGCTTCCTGGACGGATCAGGGAAGGCACAGGCCGGGATCGAGCAGCTGAGTGAGAAGTGCCTCGCACCCATCGACGGCGAGGAGTCGTACCGCAGGGGATCGAACGGCGTGGTGATCCCCGGCAGTGAACGCACGGTGGAGGCCGTCGACGGCGGTTCCGTGGAGCTCACCATCAACAGCGACCTCCAGTGGTATCTGCAGCAGATGATCGGTGAGGAGGCGCAGAAGCAGGGCGCCAAGGGTGGCACCGTCACGGTCGTCGAGGTCAAGACCGGCAAGATCCGCGCGGCAGCCGAGTGGCCCTCGATGGACCCCAACGATCTGGACTCCTCGACGCCGGAGACCCGGTACAGCCAGATCTTCCACAAGGACTTCGAGCCGGGATCCACGTTCAAGGCGATCACGGCCGCCGCCGTCATCGAGGGCGCGGGCCTCACGCCGCGGAGCACGGTCACTGCGTCGTCGCGGGAGACGTTCCCCAACGGAGCCGTCGTGAACGACGCATTCAGTCACCCCGCCTACAACTACACGCTCGCCGGTGGGCTCATCGATTCGTCGAACGTGGCGCTGTCGAAGTTCGGCACCATGGTCTCCCCGGACGTGCGCTACGACTACCTCGCGAGGTTCGGAGTCGGCCAGAAGACGCTCGACTTCCCCTCGGAGGTCGGCGGCATCCTCCATCCGGTCAGCGACTGGGACAGCCAGTCCCTCTACACGACGACGTTCGGCCAGTACTTCACGGTGACGGCGCCGCAACTCGCCGGTGCTTACCAGGCGATCGCCAACGGCGGGGAGAAGATCGATCTCTCCCTCGTCGAATCGTGCACGGCCGAGGACGGCACCGTCGTGAAGTCCGAGGCGCCGAAGCATGAGCAGATCATCGAGAAGCAGACCGCGGCCGAGCTGACGCGCATGCTGGAGAACGTGGCGGTGCAGGGCGGCAACGCGGACCGCATCCAGGTGCCGGGCTACCGCGTGACCAGCAAGACCGGTACCGCGCAGGTGTCCGACGGCAACGGCGGCTACAAGGCCGGCGTCTACTACACCAGCATGGTGGGCTTCGCCCCGGTGGACGATCCGCAGTACGTCGTCGTGGTCACCCTGGACGAGCCGACTAAGGTTGTATCGTCCGCGGCCACCGCATCCGCCTTCCAGAAGGCGATGACGCAGGTGATGAAGACCTATCGCGTGATGCCGTCCACTGTCCCGATGGACGAGCTCCTTCCCAAGTTCGGATAGTCGGCGAGAGCCGCGCATGGAGATGAAATGATCGCCCTGACGCTCGCTGAGATCGCCGCCGCAGTCGGCGGTGAACTGCGCGTGGCCGGAGAGGACACGACCGAGACCGTCGTCGACGGGATCGTCGACACCGACTCCCGCACGATGACTCCCGGCTCGGTGTTCGTCGCGAAGCCCGGCGCGGAGACCGACGGCCACCGGTTCGTGGGTGCGGCTGTCGCAGCAGGGGCCGCCGTGGCGATCGTCGAGCACACCGTCGACGTCCCCGTCAGCCAGGTCGTCGTGCCGGACGCCGTCGTGGCCCTCGGCGCCCTCGCGCGCGAGGTGGTCGCTCGCGTCCGTGCCGAGGGGCGCCTCCGCATCGTCGGCATCACCGGGTCGAACGGCAAGACGACGACCAAGAACTTCCTCGCACGCATCCTGGAGGACGAGGGCGAGACCGTCGCTCCCGTCAAGTCGTTCAACAATGAGGTCGGCGCTCCCGTCACCATGCTCCGCGTGACGAAGAGCACCCGTTTCCTCGTGAGCGAGTTCGGTGCGGCCGCGCCGGGGAGCATCGCGCACCTCGCGGGCCTGGTGGAGCCGGATCTCGCCGTGGTCCTCATGGTCGGCATGGCTCATGCCGGAGGGTTCGGCGGGATCGAGGCGACGGCCAAGGCGAAGTCGGAGCTCGTCTCGGCAGCCCGCGTGCCCGGCACGGCCGTGCTCAACATCGACGATCCCCGAGTGGCCGCGATGAAGGATCTCGCGCTCGCGCGCGGCCTGGACGTCATCGGCTTCGGGCAGAGTGACGCCGCCGACGTGCGCGCGGTCGACATCGAGGTATCGGCCTCGGGCACGTCCTGCGTCATCGAGGTCGGCGGGGAGCGGCTCCCGTTGCGACTGCGCGTGCTCGGTGCACATCACATCACCAATGCCCTGGCGGCGATCGCCTCCGCCCTCGTCCTCGGCATCGCCCCGGCAGACGCCGTCGCGCGTCTGGAGACGGTGGAGATCGCCGAACGATGGCGTATGCAACCGCTCGGCAGCGATCGCGTCCGCATCATCAACGACGCCTACAACGCCAGCCCGGACTCGATGGCTGCGGCGCTGCGCACCCTCGCCCAGATCACCGGTCCCGACGAGCGGACGGTCGCCGTGCTCGGGGCCATGAGTGAACTCGGCGAGAGCGCGGGGGAGGAGCACGATCGGATCGGTCTGCTCGCCGTGCGTCTGAACATCCAGCGAATCGTCGTCGTCGGACCGGAGGCCAGGCGGCTCTATCTCGCCGCCGTCGGCGAAGGCTCCTGGGACAGTGAGGCCGTGCACCTTCCCGACCAGGACGCGGCGTACGAGTACCTCCGCACCGAGCTCCGCGACGGCGATCGCGTGCTCGTGAAGTCATCCAATTCCGTGGGCCTCCGGCATCTCGGCGATCGTCTGGGAGAATTGTTCTCGTGAGGTCTCTCATCATGTCGGCGGCGATCTCGCTCGCCTTCACCCTGTTCCTGACCCCCGTCTTCCTCCGGCTCTTCCGGAAGTGGGGCTGGGGACAGGTCATCCGTACCCCGGAGTCGGTCCACAACCCGAGCCATGAGGCGAAGCGCGGGACCCCCACGATGGGCGGCGTCATCTTCATCCTCGGCTCGATCGTGGGCTACTTCACGGGCGTCCTCGTCAGCGGCGAGGTTCCCGCCCTCTCGGCGCTCCTGGTGATCTGGCTGATGGTCGGCTTCGGTGCCGTGGGCTTCATCGACGACTACATGAAGGTGCGCAGCCAGCGGAGCCTCGGGCTGTCGGGCTGGCGCAAGGTCATCGGCCAGCTCATCGTGATCGTGCCCTTCGGCATCGTCGCGCTCAACTTCCCCAACAAGTGGGGGCAGACGCCTGCGAGCTCCGCGATCTCCCTCTTCCGCGACATCACCTGGCTCAACCTGTTCGCCTTCGGTGTCGTGCTCGGCTGGATCCTCTATCTGGTGTGGATCTCGGTCATCGGCGTCGCCACGTCGAACAGCGTCAACCTGACGGACGGGCTGGACGGCCTCGCCGCCGGTGCCGGTGTCATCGTCGTCGGTGCGTACAGCGTGATCGCGTTCTGGCAGTTCAAGCAGCCCTGCATCGGCGGAGACCCCGATGCGCTCGGCGGATGCTACGAAGTCCGCGATCCCTTCAACCTCGCCATCATCGCGGCTTCGGTCGCGGCGAGCCTCATCGGGTTCCTCTGGTGGAACGCCCCCAAGGCGAAGGTCTTCATGGGTGACGTCGGCTCGATGGCCATCGGTGGCGTGATCACCGCCATGGCGATCCTCACCCGCACCGAACTCCTCCTCCTCGTGATCGCCGGGGTGTTCGTGCTGTCGTCCGGTTCGGTCATCCTGCAGCGGGGCTACTTCAAACTCACCCGAGGCAAGCGCCTCTTCCTGATGAGCCCGTTCCATCACCACCTCGAGATGCGCGGCTGGTCCGAGGTCACGATCGTCGTCCGCATGTGGATCATCGCCGGTCTGCTCGCCGTGTCGGCCGTCGGCCTGTTCTACGTCGAATGGCTCACCCGTGTCGACTGAGCGCCTCGCCGGACTCACCAGTTGGAACGCCGACTGGCGGGGTCTCCGGGTCGCGGTTCTCGGGCTGTCCATGACCGGCTTCTCCGTGGCCGATACGCTCACCGAGCTCGGCGCGGACGTGCTGGTGCTCAGCGAATCCGCGGAGGAGGAGTACGAGCGGCTGCTTCCGGTGATCGGTGCGCGCCTCGAGCTCGGCCCACTCGCCGAGGTCCCCGCCGTGCTGGTGGATTTCGCGCCGGAGGTCGTCATCGCTTCGCCGGGGTTCCCGCCCTCGCACCCGCTCATCCGGTGGGCACAGGAGTCGGGCGTGGCGATCTGGGGCGACGTGGAGCTCGCGTGGCGCGTCCGCGACAAGGTCGTCCGTGCCGACGGTTCGTCGGCCGACTGGGTACTGATCACCGGGACGAACGGCAAGACGACCACGACTCAGCTGACCGCATCACTCCTCGTGGCGGGGGGCCAGCGTGCGGCACCGTGCGGCAACATCGGCGTGCCGGTGCTCGATGCCGTGCGCGACCCGGCGGGCTTCGACGTGCTGGTGGTCGAGCTCTCGAGCCATCAGCTCTGGTACCTCGGTCAGTCCCGCCCCGAGGGTGAGCTTTTCCCGTACTCCGCCGTCTGCCTCAATCTCGCCGACGATCACCTGGTCTGGCACGGCAGCGCACAGGCGTACCGCGATGCGAAGGCCGTGGTCTATCGGAACACCCGTGTCGCCTGCGTCTACAACAAGGCGGATGAGGCCACCCGCCACATGGTGGAGGAGGCGGAGGTCGTCGAGGGGGCCCGCGCCATCGGCTTCGATCTCGGGATCCCGGGTCCGAGCGACCTCGGCATCGTGGAGGGGCTCCTGGTCGACAGGGCTTTCCTGGACGACCGTGCACGCAGCGCCCTCGAGCTCACGACCGTCGCCGCTCTCGATGAGGCGGGCCTCGCGGCTCCGCACATCGTGCAGAACATCCTCGCAGCGAGTGCGTTGGCGCGCTCCCTCGGTGTGGAGCCGGAGGCGATCCACGCAGCGCTCCAGTCCTTCCGCCTCGACCCCCACCGCATCCAGGTGGTGGCGCGACACCGGGGGATCACCTGGGTCGACGATTCCAAGGCGACGAATCCGCACGCAGCAGCGTCGTCGCTGCGTGCCTACCCGGGGGCCGTGTGGATCGTCGGGGGCGACCTCAAGGGCGTGGACATCGCCGAGCTCGTCGCCGAGGTCGGCACCACGGCTCGTGCGGCCGTCGTGATCGGCGTCGAACGTGCCTCCGTCGTCGCGGCATTCCGGCGACACGCGCCGACGGTGCCGGTGTTCGAGGTGGATGCTGGCGAGACTGGTCAGGTCATGAACCGTGTCGTGGAGATCGCGTCGGGGATCGTCGACGGCGAGGGCACAGTCCTGCTGGCCCCGGCTGCGGCGTCTTTCGACCAGTTCTCCGGCTATGCGGATCGCGGGCATCGCTTCGCCGAGGCGGTGCAGGACTGGATCGACCGGGGGAGCGCCGATGACACAGGTGTCCCGCCCTCCGCGCTCTGAGTCCGGCGGGCTCGCAGCCCGAGTCTCCCTCGGGCGCCGGTTCACTCCGGTGTCGACGGAGTTCCTCCTCATCGCATCGACCGCCCTGCTGCTGACGCTGTTCGGTCTGGTCATGGTGCTGTCTGCCACAAGTGCCTCCGCGGTCGCGAGCGGCAAGGACCCGATGGGCGGTGTGCTGCGTCAGGGGGTGTTCGCCCTCCTGGGTGTGCCGCTGATGTTCCTCGTCAGTCGGATGCCGGTTGCGTTCCTGAAGAAGATGGCGTGGCCCGCACTGTTCGGCGCGGTCGCTCTGCAACTGCTCGTGTTCACGCCGCTGGGTATCGAGGACGGCGGAAACCGGAACTGGATCCAGATCGCCGGGTTCACGCTGCAGCCCTCCGAGTTCCTCAAGCTCGCCCTGGCCCTCTGGATCGCGGCGGTGCTGCTGCGCAAACAGGCGATGCTCGGCACCTGGCATCACGTCTTCATTCCTGTGATCCCGGTCGGTGCGCTCGCGATCGGTACCGTGCTCGCCGGAAAGGACCTCGGCACCGCGATGGTGCTGGTCCTCATCCTCCTGGGGTGTCTGTTCTTCTCCGGGGTCAAGCTCCGGTTGTTCATCCTGCCCGTGATTCTCGGCGTCATCGCGGTGCTCGCCTACGCGCTGTCCAGCCAGGACCGCATGCGCCGCATCGTCGCCACGTGCGACGACATGGCGCTGTACGAGGGCGACTGCTATCAGTCGATCCACGGCATCTGGGGCATGGCATCCGGGGGGATCTTCGGACTCGGGCTCGGCAACTCCCAGGAGAAGTACGGATGGCTGCCTGCAGCGGGCAACGACTTCATCTTCGCCATCGTCGGAGAAGAGCTCGGGCTGATCGGCTGCATCGTCGTCCTGGCCCTGTTCACGTTCTTCACGGTCGGTGCGTTCCACATCATCCGGAAGACGCCGGATGCCTTCATCCGCGTCGCGGCCGGGGGCATCACGGTGTGGATCGTCGGTCAGGCCGTCCTGAACATCGGCGTCGTCATCGGCATCTTCCCCGTGATGGGTGTCCCCCTCCCATTCATGTCGCAGGGAGGCACAGCACTGCTCGCCGTGCTGATCGCCTGCGGCGTGCTGCTCGCGTTCGCACGCACGATCCCCGTGACCGAGAAGCAGTCAGCGGAGCGGGGTAGGGTCGCCAGGTGACCTCGTATCTCCTCGCCGGCGGTGGCACCGCCGGCCATGTGAATCCCCTGCTCGCCGTCGCGGATGCGCTCCGTGAGCGCGTCCCCGACGACTCGGTCCTCGTGCTCGGCACGGCGGAGGGGCTCGAATCGCGACTCGTGCCCGAGCGAGGCTATGACCTGCTGATCGTGGACAAGGTTCCGTTCCCGCGCCGACCGAACCGCCAGGCGGCCGCCTTCCCCGGGAAGTTCCGTCGGGCGATCGCCCAAGTGCGCGAGCACATCCGTCGGCACGACATCGACGTCGTCGTCGGGTTCGGCGGGTATGCGTCGGCGCCGGCGTACGTCGCCGCTCGTCGCGAGGGTGTTCCGTTCGTGGTGCACGAGGCCAATGCCAAGCCCGGACTGGCCAACGTGCTCGGTGCCCGCCGCGCGGCGGCCGTGGGCGTCGCGTTCGAGGGCACGCCTCTCCGTGGCAGCGAAGTGGTCGGGATGCCCCTGCGCCGCGAGGTGATCGCGCTCGATCGTTCGGCGGCGCGCGCGGAGGCCGCGGAGCACTTCGGGCTCGACGCCCAGCGTCCCGTGCTGCTCGTCTTCGGTGGTTCGCTCGGTGCACAGCGCCTCAACGAGGCTCTGGCGGATTCCTGGCAGGACATCCTCGCAGCGGGCTGGCAGCTGCTGCATGTGACCGGCGAACGCAGCGATCTGGCGGATCCCCGAGTCGACGGCTACGCGTTGCGTCGGTACGTGGATCGCATGGACCTGGCCTTCGCGCTCGCAGACCTGATCGTGTCGCGGTCCGGCTCGGCGACGGTGAGCGAGATCAGCGCGCTGGGGATCCCCGCGCTCTACGTGCCCTATTCGGTGGGCAACGGTGAGCAGCGACTGAACGCGGCCTCTGCAGTGGCGGCCGGTGCTGCAGAGCTCCTGGACGACGCCACCTTCGACGGCGACGCGGTACGCCGGATCGTCGTGCCCCTCTTGGGCGATCAGGCGCGGATCGACCGGATGGCGGCCGCCGCCGCGACGGCAGGAACGCGCAACGGCACGGAGAACGTGATCACCCTGATCGACCGCGCGCTGCATGCGGCCTGACGCGGTCGACACCACCGAACGAAAAGTAGACTGAAGCGGACATGATCAGACCCGACCTCTCCCTCCCTCTTCCCGAGACGATCACCTCCGCGCACTTCATCGGCATCGGCGGTTCCGGCATGAGCGGGCTCGCGAAGATGTTCCTCGACGCGGGCATCCGCGTCTCCGGAAGCGACCGCGCCGACAGCGACAACCTGCGGGCGTTGGCCGCAGCGGGAGCCACGGTCCATGTCGGTCACGATGCCGCGTACCTGGGCGACGCCGACACGGTCGTGCACACCGGCGCGATCTGGCCCGAGAACCCCGAGTTCGTCACCGCGAAGGCGCGTGGCCTGCACGTGATCCACCGTTCCCAGGCGCTGCACTGGCTGATCGGGTCCCGTCGCCTGGTGTCGGTCGCCGGCGCGCACGGCAAGACGACCTCGACGGGCATGATCGTCACCGCACTGCGGGAGCTCGGGGCCGACCCCCATTTCGTCAACGGCGGTGTGATCGAGCAGCTCGGAACGTCGAGCGCCACCGGATCGGGCGACCTGTTCGTCGTCGAAGCAGACGAATCGGACGGCACCTTCCTGCTCTACGACACCGCGGTCGCGCTCATCACGAATGTGGATCCCGATCACCTGGACCACTACGGTTCGGACGAGGCCTTCCACGACGCGTTCGTCCGGTTCGCGAATGCCGCCTCGGAGGCCGTCGTGATCTCGAGCGACGATGCCGGGGCGCTCCGAGTCGGCGCCGGGATCACCCACCCGAACGTGCTCACGTTCGGTCGAGCGGCGGATGCGGATGTGCGCGTCACCGACTTCGTGACCGTCGGGGGCGTCGCAGCGACCATCACCCACGGTGGCGAGCAGGTGCGGATGCAGCTCGCCGTCCCCGGTGTGCACAACGCCATCAACGCGGCCGGCGTCGTCACGGTGCTGCGCGCCCTCGGGTATCCCCTCGTCGACGCGGTCCGCGCCGTCGAAGGTTTCGCGGGAACGGTTCGCCGCCTCGAACAGCACGGGGTCGCGCGCGGCGTGACCGTGTACGACGACTACTCGCACCATCCGACCGAGGTCAGGGCGGCACTGGAGGCGATGCGTAGCATCGCGGGCACGGGGCGGGTCATCGCGATCCAGCAACCGCACACCTACTCCCGCACGCAGCACATGTACCAGGAGTTCGCCGACGTCCTCGAGGAGTTCGCCGACCACACGGTGATGCTGGATGTCTACGGGGCGCGTGAGGATCCGGTCCCCGGAGTCACCGGCGAACTGGTGAGCAACGCGTTCCGCGACCCGTCGCACGTGCACTTCGTCGCGGATTGGCAACAGGCCGCCGACTACACGGCTACCGTGGCGCGCGACGGAGACTTCGTCGTGACCCTCGGCTGCGGCAACGTGTATCAGATCATCCCGCAGGTCTTGGAGTCCCTCCGCCGGACCGACGAGGCATAGCCGATGCGTCGGCCCGCACCGCTTCCGTCCACCCCGGAGAGTTCGGGGGAGAAGGGCGCCGCGACGCAGGCGACGCGCCGTCCGAGTCGGCCCGGCGCCGCGGCGGAGGAGAGGCCCGGCGCCGCGGCGGAGGAGAGGCCCGCTGTCGCCGAGGAGCGCGCACCGGCGGAGGAAGCGACGGTCGATGCGCCGCAACCGACCTCGACGAGGGATGTCTGGCGCGCGGCGCGCGCCCGGCGCAAGGCT
The DNA here is from genome assembly GCF_000800925.1 of Microbacterium sp. ZOR0019. NCBI lineage: Bacteria > Bacillati > Actinomycetota > Actinomycetes > Micrococcales > Microbacteriaceae > Microbacterium > Microbacterium sp. ZOR0019. The sequence continues at coordinate 24,339 of NZ_JRKC01000026.1, forward strand.
CTCCGCGCAGAGATCCGCCGGTTCACCCAACACTCTCGGCGACGACGGATCATCTGGTGGAGCAGCCTCGCCGCCGTGGTCGTCGTGATCGGAGGGAGCATCGCGGCCGCGTACAGCCCGCTGTTCGCCGTCGAGAAGATCACGGTCGTCGGGGCGACCAGCCTCGATCCCTCCGCGGTCGAGGCGGCGCTCAGCGATCAGCTCGGCACGCCGCTGGCTCTGGTCGATTCCAGTGAGGTGAAGGCCGCGTTGCTGGCGTTCCCTCTCATCGAGACGTATGCGCTGGAGGCGCGGCCTCCGCATGACCTGACGGTGCGCATCGTCGAACGCACTCCGGTCGGCGTGATCCGCTCGAACGCCGGATTCACGCTCGTGGACGCGGCGGGGGTGGCGCTTTCGACCACGCCCGATCAGCCCGCAGGGCAGCCTCTGATCGAGATCGACAGCGGGGTCGATTCCGCCGCGTTCCGCAGCGCGGGGCTCGTCGTGAGGTCCTTGCCCGCCGATGTCCGATCGCAGTTGGCGGGGGTCGCGGCGACCACCCAGGACGACGTGACCCTGACGCTGAGCAGTGGGCTGACGGTGGTCTGGGGGAGCGCGGAGGACTCGGGTCTCAAGGCGCTGACCCTCTCAGCGGCGATGGGCGCCCATCCCGGGGCGCGGTCGATCGACGTCACGTCACCCGAAGTCGCCGTCGTCGGCTGACCTCTTTCGTGGGGAATGGCGCGACACGCCCAAGTGGTTGCGCGCGCGCGGCCAGGCGGCGCTTACCTTCGATCAAGAGAACGCAATACCGGGAAATACTTTACACCTCTAGTTGAGGTTTAAGGTTCATCCTTTTCAGGCTCGAATAATCGGAGGCCGGCCATGAGCCAGAACCAGAACTACCTCGCCGTGATCAAGGTCGTCGGCGTCGGCGGTGGCGGCGTCAACGCCGTCAACCGCATGATCGATCTCGGTCTCCGCGGAGTCGAGTTCATCGCCGTCAACACCGACGCCCAGGCGCTGCTCATGAGCGATGCCGACGTCAAGCTCGACGTCGGTCGGGAACTCACGCGTGGTCTCGGCGCCGGAGCAGACCCCGAGGTGGGGCGCCGTGCCGCGGAGGACCACGCCGAGGAGATCGAGCAGGCCCTGACCGGTGCGGACATGGTCTTCGTGACCGCCGGCGAGGGAGGCGGCACCGGAACCGGTGGTGCTCCCGTGGTGGCCCGCATCGCGAAGTCCATCGGCGCGCTGACCATCGGTGTCGTCACCAAGCCGTTCTCGTTCGAAGGTCGCCGTCGCCAGAGCCAGGCAGAGGCGGGCGTCGCGAAGCTCAAGGAAGAGGTCGACACCCTCATCGTGGTGCCGAACGACCGTCTCCTCGAGATCAGCGACCGTGGGATCTCCATGATCGAGGCCTTCGCCACCGCGGACCAGGTGCTCCTCGCCGGTGTCCAGGGCATCACCGACCTGATCACGACCCCGGGTCTGATCAACCTCGACTTCGCCGACGTCAAGTCGGTCATGCAGGGCGCAGGTTCCGCCCTCATGGGCATCGGCTCCGCCCGCGGTGCCGATCGCGCGATCAAGGCGGCCGAGCTCGCGGTCGAATCGCCGCTGCTCGAGGCCTCCATCGAGGGTGCGCACGGCGTGCTGCTCTCGATCCAGGGAGGATCGAACCTCGGCATCTTCGAGATCCACGACGCGGCCGACCTCGTCAAGGAAGCGGCACACCCCGAGGCGAACATCATCTTCGGTACCGTCATCGACGACACTCTCGGCGACGAGGTGCGCGTGACCGTCATCGCGGCCGGATTCGACGGTGGTGAGCCTTCGCTTCGACTGGACCCGATGGTCGTCTCCCGGCCTTCGGCGACGGCTCTCCCCGAGGTCTCCCTCGACGAGGAGCCGGAGGCGAAGAGCGACGCGGCACCGGCAGAGCCGGTGCAGCAGCGAGTGCCGACCACCAGCATCGAGCCGGCTTTCGCGGACGACGACATCGACATCCCCGAATTCCTGAAGTGACCACTGCGGCCGACGGGCAGGGGCGGTCGGACCTGGCGGCGCGGCTGACGGCGATCGACGAGCGCATCGCCGTCG
>NZ_JRKC01000027.1:0-35039 GCF_000800925.1 Microbacterium sp. ZOR0019
GGAGACGGGGGTTTCGGCGGGAGGGCGGGGTCTCGCGTCGAAACCCCGCCACGCGGCCGCGGGACCCACCGCGCAGCCTTCCCGACGAAGTAGGCTCGACGGGTGCGTCTCGTCATCGCCCGCTGCTCGGTCGACTACACCGGTCGGCTCAATGCCCATCTCCCGCTCGCCACGCGTCTGCTCGTGCACAAGGGAGACGGGAGTCTGCTCGTGCATTCCGACGGCGGAAGCTACAAGCCGCTGAACTGGATGAGCCCGCCGTGCTCGCTGTCGAGCGAGGTTCCCGGCGAGGAAGAAGCGAGTGCCGGCGTCGTCGAGGTGTGGCGCGTGACGCACAAGAAGACCGGTGACGCACTGCGCGTGCAGATCTACGAGATCATCCACGACACGTCTCACGAGCTGGGCGTCGATCCCGGACTGCAGAAGGACGGCGTCGAGGCCGACCTGCAGCGGCTCCTCGCCGAACAGGTCGAACGCATCTCGGAGGGCGCGACGCTGGTGCGCCGCGAGTACCCCACGGCGATCGGACCGGTCGACCTTCTGGTGCGGGATGCCGACGGGGCTGCGATCGCCGTCGAGATCAAGCGACGCGGCGACATCGACGGCGTGGAGCAGCTGACCCGTTACCTCGAGCTGCTGGGCCGCGACCCCCACCTCTCCCCCGTCCAGGGTGTCTTCGCCGCGCAGGAGATCAAACCCCAAGCCCGTGTTCTCGCCGAAGACCGGGGCATCCGCTGCCTGGTGCTCGACTACGACGACATGAAGGGCATCGAGTCGGGCATCCCCCGCCTGTTCTGAGTCGTTCCGTCAACGCGCGGCGATGAGCCGCGGCGTCGGTCCTTCCAGCCGCGCGATGGCGATCTTCACCTCGAAGACCTCCTGCTCGATGCGTGTGAACCTCGCGTCCACTGCCGCGAACCGTGCGTCCATGCGACTGATCATCCAGCCGAATCCGCTGACGGTGGCCACCAGAGTCGTCGCCCCGGTCGCCAAGATCGTGATGATTTCCATCGACACGTACATGCCCCCCATTCTCACCCGTGAAACCGCCGTTGTCACGACCTTATATGGAGACATTTCGTGTTCACATAAGGTGTGCATAAGGTCCTTAGGTGCACACCTGTGCAGGAAGCACGGTCATCCTCTCGCGGCACCCTAGGCTGGGAGCATGTCCCACTCCCCCTACTCCTGCGTACTGTGGGACGTCGACGGCACCATCGTCGATGCCTCCGTCGGCATCCTCCGTCGGCTCAACACCGCGCTCACGCACTTCGGCCACCCCGCGCCGACACGCGAGGAGCTGGTGCACTGGATCGGGCCTCCGATGTTCCAGTCGTTCCAGGACCAGGCCGGGATGACGCCGGAGCAGTCCGCCGAAGCGGTCGCCTTCTACCGCACACTCGGCAAGGCAGACGGGTACACGACCGACGTCGCGACCTACCCGGGAGTGACCGAGCTCATCAACGAGCTCCATGCCGCGGGCGTCCCCCAGGCGACGGCGAGCTCCAAACCCGAGAACCAGGTGGACGCACTCGTCGACCATTTCGGCCTCCGCCCGGCATTCCTCACCACCGTCGGCGCGACGCCGGATGAGGCGACCCTCGCATCGAAGACCGACATCGTCGCCGAGGCCCTGCGTCGCCTGCGCGACCTGGGCGCCGACACCTCGAATCCGGTGCTCATCGGCGACCGGCACCACGACGTCGAGGGAGGCGCGGCCAACGGCGTGCCGGTGATCTTCGTCGAGTGGGGCTTCAGCGACCCCCATGAAGGAGACGACGCCGCATTCCGCGTCGGCTCCGTCCCCGAACTGCGCACGCTGCTGATCGGCAGCTGACCGCGAGCCGGCGGTCAGCGGGCACGTCGCTCATCGTGCCCGTGCGACCTCATCGCCCGGCAGAAGCACAGAACTCCCCGACGGAGTGCGCTCGTGACGCGCTCCGTTCGGGGAGTTCTGTGTCTCGCCCGTCTCAGACGGGGCGAATGTTCTCTGCCTGCAGGCCCTTGGGGCCCTGCGCCACATCGAACTCGACTCGCTGGTTCTCTTCGAGAGACCGGTAGCCGGATGACTGGATGGCGGAGTAGTGCGCGAAGACGTCAGCGCCTCCGTCGTCGGGGGAGATGAAGCCGAAGCCCTTCTCCGAGTTGAACCACTTGACCGTGCCCTGGGTGCTCATGTACTGCCTGTTCTGCTGGGTAAAAAGCCGACGCAGGGATGCCCCGACACCGCTAACGCTAGTGGAGGAGGCCCGGAGAGGAATAGCCGCGGCAAGAAGGTAATCCAAATGTTGCATGAGCGGCACACGGCCGTGATCCGGCAGGCGGGCGCGTGGGAGGGGCATGGACGCCGCCCGGAAAATGGTGTGGCCCTCACCGCGGGGGGAGCGATGAGGGCCGAAGACGACCGGAGGGTGCGTCAGAAACAGCCTAGCTCCTTTTCGGAGGCCTTGTCCCCCTTTTGGGGGACAAATCCGAAAATCGGTGAGGACGACGATAGCGGCCCCCTCGAGTAGCCCATTGGGGACTGAACTACTCGAGAGGGCCCAATCGCATGCACGGATCGTCTTGGCCCTGGGGTGGCTCTTCCGTCTCCTGGGGAGAGACGGGGACGATCAATCCCCGTGTGCATGCACCTTCACCATAGGGGAGGAGGCACGATCCCGCCACGGACGCCACCCCGGTGAGCTCGAACACGGCCGGAGTGCGGATCCCGCGCGGATCCCGGGGTTCCGGGCGGAGATGGCGCGAACAGCTCGCGAGTAGCCTGAAGCGGTGACGCTGCTCAACAAGGACATGACACTGTGCATCTCGCTGTCGGCGCGGCCGAGCAACAACGGGACACGGTTCCACAACCACCTCTACGAAGCGCTCGGGCTGAACTGGATCTACAAGGCCTTCGCGCCGACCGACCTCGCGCAGGCCATCGCCGGGGTGCGGGGGCTCGGCATCCGTGGCTGTGCGATCTCGATGCCCTATAAAGAGGACGTCATCGCGCTGGTCGACCGGATGGACCCCTCCGCCACGGCGATCGACTCCGTCAACACCATCGTCAACGACGAGGGCGTGCTCACGGCGCACAACACCGACTACACGGCGATCGCGCAGTTGATCGCCCGCAACGAGCTCGATCCCGCCGCGTCGGTCCTGCTCCGCGGTTCGGGAGGCATGGCCAAGGCGACCGCGGCGGCTTTCCGCGATGCCGGGTTCGGCGAGGTCACGATCGTCGCCAGGAACGAGACGAACGGACGCGGACTCGCGGCGTCGTACGGCTTCGGCTGGCGTGTGGACGTCGCGGACGCGACCGCCGACATCCTGGTCAACGTCACGCCGATCGGGATGACCGGCGGACCGGACGAGCACGGGCTGGCGTTCTCCGACACGACCGTCTCGACGGCTTCCGTCGTGTTCGACGTCGTCGCGCTCCCGGCGGAGACGCCCCTGATCAGGGCGGGACGAGCGGCGGGAGCCACGGTGATCACGGGTGCGGAAGTGGCTACCCTGCAGGCGCTCGAGCAGTTCGTCCTGTACACCGGCATCCGCCCGACCGCGGCGCAGGTGCAGGCCGCGGAGGAGTTCATGCGCGCAGGGACGGCGTGATCGCCGCGACGATACCTGGGTAGCCTAGGCGCATGAGCGCGCCTCGCACCGTACGAAGAGACATCCCCCGACGGACGACCGCCGCCCTGGCCACGGCAGCGGTCATCGCCCTGACGCTGGCAGCCTGCACGGGTGGGGAAGCGACGCCGACGCCCGACGGGAGTCAAGGATTCCCCGATGACGGGTGCACGCACATCGCCATCGCGACGTCGTCGGAGAAGGTCAACATGCTCGACGAGCTCGCGACCGCCTTCAAGGACTCACCGGAGCACGAGTCGCTCGACACATGCGCCACGGTGCGCCCGACGAACGTGTCGTCCGGAAACGCCGCGCGCTACCTCACCTCGGGCGAGGACTGGCCGAGCGACGACCGCGCCCTGTGGCCGACGCTGTGGTCGCCGGCGTCGACCGTCTGGACCGATCGCGTGAGCGCAGCCGCCTCGGCGAACCTCGTCGGCTCGCCGGCATCGTTCACGCGCACGCCGGTCGTGTTCGGGATGCCCGAGCCGATGGCCAAGGCCCTCGGCTGGCCGGACGAGCCGATCAGCATCACCGACCTCGAAGGCCTGTGCCAGGACCCCGACGGGTGGGGGAGCGTCGGAAAGGACATCTGGGGCGCGTTCAAGATCTCGAAGACGAACCCGAACACCTCGACCACCGGACTCTCGACCATCCTGATGCAGTCCTACGAGGCATCGGGCAAGGCGGAAGAACTCACGTCCGCAGACGTCGACGCCGCTGCTGACTTCTCGCGCGTCTTCGAGGAGTGCGTGATCCACTACGGCGACACCACGGGCAACGTGCTCTCGACCCTGTACGACGAGACGCAGAACGGCGCCAACGGCTCCGCGTACGTGTCGGCCGTGGCGCTGGAGGAGACGTCCCTGCTCAACTACAACAAGGGCAACCCCGACTCCCACACCGTCCAGCCGGGCGAGACGCTGACTCCGCCGAAGACGAAGCTCGTCGCCGTCTACCCGTCCGGCGGCTCGATGTGGTCCGACAATCCCGTCACCGTGCTCGGTGCCGACTGGGTGACAGCGGAGCAGCGCACCGCGGGTGAGGCCTTCGCCGCCTTCCTGCAGGCCACGGCGGCTCAGGAGATCCTGCCCGAGTACGGCTTCCGCCCGCTCGACGAGTCGGTCCCGCTGGGCGACCTGTTCACCGCCAACTTCGGGGTCGACCCGGCACAGCCCCGCGTGACGCTGCCCAAGCCCGAGGTCGACGTGATCTCGACCGCGATCGACCAGTGGACACAGGTGCGAAAGCCTTCGTCGGTGTTGGAGCTCATCGACATCTCGGGCTCGATGGACGAGCCGATCGGCGACGGACGCTCGCGCCTCGACGGTGCGATCCAGGGCGCGCAGACGACCCTCGACCACTTTCGCTCGACCGATGAGGTCGGGGTCTGGGCCTTCACGACGGATGTCGACTCCACAGAGGGCGAGGGCATCCAGGTGCTGCGCCGTGTCACGCCGCTGGGCGCCGACGGCGAGAAGCTCGACTCCTCGCTCGATGACCTCCGGTACGCGCAGCGCAACGGGACGCCCCTATACGACGCGGTCCTCACGGCGTACGAGGCCATGAGCGAGCGGGCAGAGCCCGGACGCATCAATGCGATCGTCGTCCTCTCCGACGGGGAGGACACCGACTCCTCCACGTCGCTCGACTCGCTGATCGCGAAGATCGGCAAGAGCACGAAGGAGGGGGGCACCGACGCACCGGTGCGCATCTTCCCGATCGCCTACGGCTCCGGTGCCGACACCTCGGCCCTGCAGCGCATCGCCGACGCCACCGGAGGGCAGATGTTCGACGCCTCGGACGCCGAACGCATCGACCTCGTCTTCGCTTCCGTGATCAACAACTTCTGAGGTGGGCATGATCAGCACCACGACATCCGGTTCCGGCTGGATCGATGACGCGATCGCTGGTCTCGGCGCGGGTGACGTGTACGTGTCGCCCGATGTCTCCGACAGCTCCGGCCTGACCGAAGCGCTGACGGGAGTCGTGCCCTCCGACGGATCGGTCGCGGTCGTGGTGCTGCCGAAAGACGCCGGCCTCGACAGCCCGTACAGCACGTACATCCTCGAGAAGCTCGTCGGTGCGACCGATCAGCCGACCGTGGTGCTCGCCATCGGAGACGACCTCCAGGCCGCCTCGACGGCGATCGAGAGCGAGCAGGCCCTGTTCATCGCGAACACGAACGAGACGGCCGCAGACGGCGACACGCAGACCGCGCTGGTCGAGACCGTGCAGCAGATCGTCGACGAGACGCCGTCCGCGCCAGGAGCGGGTGCCGGTGGGGGAGGAGCGGACTGGCTGCTCCCCGTGATCATCGGCGGCGCCGTGCTGGTGGCCGCCGCGGGGACGGCGATCGGGGTGCTCGCCCGGCGACGTCGCAAGCCCGAATCCCCTGCGACGGCGGATCCCGTGCCTCCCGGCATCCGACTTCGGGTGAATCGTCTGCGCGAACTCCGCAGCGACTACGCGAATCTGCCGAACTCCCCGACCGCTGCGGAGACGGCACACGGCATCGATACCCTCGCCTCGCACGTCGAGCAACTCTTCGTCCGCCTCGACGCCAAGGCGGAGGCCGACCAGATCGTGCTCGCGGAAGCCGAGTACTCCGACAAGCTCGCACGCCTCGTCGCGGCGCTGGAGCCCGACTACCTGCTCGATCTGCTGACGCGACCCGACCTGTGGGACGCCCCGGACGAGCGCATCGGCGAAGTGCGCGAGGCACTGACAGGCGTGACCACGCAGATCGTCGACAACATCAAGCAGGTCAACGCCCGCACGGGTCTGCGCTTCCAAGTGTCGTTGGATTCCCTCATCGGCCGCTCGGAGTTGCGCGACTGGGAACGGCGGTTCCGGCAGAGCTCGGGGGAGTGAGGGTGAGATGAAGACCATCGGAGTGCTCGGAGGAATGAGCTGGGAGTCGTCGCTCGAGTGGTATCGGCTCGCGAACGAGCGCGTGCACGGGCGGCTCGGCGGTCACCACTCGGCGCGCATCCTGCTGGACTCGCTCGACTTCGCCGTGATCGAGGAGATGCAGGCGCGGGACGACTGGGACGCGGCGGGTGCTCTGCTCGCCGATCGTGCACGAGCGCTCGAGGGCGCCGGCGCCGAAGTGCTGGTGCTGTGCACGAACACGATGCACCTCGTCGCGGATCGGATCCAGAACGCGGTGACCATCCCCTTCCTCCACATCGCCGATGTCACCGCCGAGGCGATCGCCGCCTCCGGGATGCAGACGGTCGGGCTGCTCGGTACGGCGTTCACGATGGAGCGTCCGTTCTACGCCGAGCGCCTCGCGACCCACGGCATCCGCACCATCGTGCCGGAGGAGGACGACCGGGCGGCCGTGCACTCCGTCATCTATGACGAGCTCGTGCACGGCGTGATCCGCGAAGAATCACGCCGACGCTACGTCGAGGTGATCGAGCGTCTGGTGTCGCGGGGAGCCGAGGGCATCATCCTGGGCTGCACCGAGATCGAACTCCTCATCTCGGCCGCGGACGCTCCTGTTCCGGTGTTCCCGACGACGGCGCTGCACGTCGACGCCGCGGTCGATCTCGCCCTCGGGAACTCGTCCACGCCGTGAGTGCCCGGCGGAAGTGACGCGACTCGGCCCCGTCACCCCCGCCGGACGGGAGTTCACTCAGCCCTTCGCACCTTTGCGGGGCTTCAGGAACTCGTCTGGTGCACTCTTCTCGCGCTTGGCCGCACGCTTCTCCTTGAGCGTGAGCTGCGGCGCCTTCTTGCTTCCCCGACCCTGGATGGACTTGCCTGACATGGTTGCTCGCTTCCCCTTCTGTGGCTGGCGTAACCTCTGACCATAGCCCGTTGCCTGTGTAAGTCAAATTACTTTCTGACCGGGTTGTTTTTGCTACACTGGACACCGCTGAGCACGACGTGGACACAGCGCTGCGACGGGGACGACCCCGGCCGCGGTCACCAGTCGGGGACGACCCCATCTCGAAGGAGTCCAGCGATGTCACGCACAGCGCTCAGACAGGTGATCAGCGGCACGGACATCGTCCGCATCGTCCTCGGATGGGGTGCCTTCGCGGCTCTCCTCCTGCTGCACCCGGTGTTGGCCACCCCCGTGGCCGCCCCGGTCCTCGTAGTCGCCCTCGGCGCGATCATCGCGGTGATCCTCGTGTGCGCGTTCGGTGTGGTGAAGCAGGCCGAGGCCCTCGCCCATCGACTCGGCGACCCCTACGGCTCGCTCGTCCTGACGCTGTCGATCGTCCTCATCGAAGTCATCCTGATCTCGGCGGTCATGCTCGGCCCGGGCGAGCACGCCACCATCGCGCGCGACTCCGTCATGGCCGTCGCGATGATCATCCTGAACCTCGTGATCGGACTCGCCCTCCTGCTCGGCGGAATCCGCCACCGCGGCATGGCGCACAACCGCACCGGTACGTCGGCGTACCTGTCGATGCTCATCGTCCTCCTCGCGCTGGCCTTCGGCCTCCCGGCCCTCATCGGCACGGACGGGTCGTTCACGACCGCGCAGGAGATCCCGATCATCATCCTCACCGTCCTGCTGTACGCGTTCTTCCTGTACCGGCAGATGGGTGCGCAGGCGAGCGACTTCACCGAGGTCGACCCGCGCCTGCCGCAGAGCCCGCTGCACAAGGAAGAGTCCGAAGCCGGCGGAGGCATCCGTCAGGTCGTGGCCGAGCACCGCACCGAGGTCCTCGTCCGCCTCGCGCTGCTGGTGGTCACCGTCATCCCGATCGTGCTGCTGTCGCACGACATGGCGGCACTCCTCGATGACGGTCTGGGTCGCCTGGGCGCCCCGGTCGCCCTCGCCGGAGTGCTCATCGCGGGCATCGTCTTCCTCCCCGAGTCCATCACCGCCGTGCGAGCGGCCCTCGGCGGCGAAGCCCAGCGGGTGAACAACCTCTGCCACGGCGCCCTGGTGTCCACGGTGGGACTCACCATCCCCGCGGTGCTGATCATCGGCATGTTCACCGGCCAGACCGTGGTCCTCGCTGAGTCGCCGGCGAACCTGCTGATGCTCGCCGTCACGCTGCTGCTCTCGGTGACGACCTTCGCTGGCCGGCGCGTGACCGCGATGCACGGTGCCGCGCACCTGGTGACGTTCGCCGTCTACCTCGTCGTGCTGTTCAGCTGAGGCGTCGACCACCGATCGAACGGACCGTCCACCTAGACTGGCCGCTGTGAGGGCGACCCAACCACCATCGGCGTCTGCCACGATCGGCGCCGTGACGTGGGGACGCCTCTACTTCGCCGTCCAAGCCGCCGCCGGCACCGCCTGGTGGGTCGCGGTGTTCGCCCTTCCGGCCGTCCGCACCGCGACGCTGGGCGCGCTCGACTTCCGGATCGTCGCCGCACTGGACATCCCGTTCTTCGTGATCGCGTCGGCCCTGGTCGCGTGCGGTGTGCGGAAGGCCGTCTGGATCGCGGCACCGTGGACCGTGCTGGTCGCGATCGGAATGGTCGGGTACGCCACGGTGACGGCGACCGCGGGCTGGGGTGCCCTCCTGATGGTGGCGGCAGCGGCGGGATCGTCAGCGGCCGCGGTCATCCTCCTCCTGAGGCGCGTGCCCTCGGAATGGCTGCTCATCGGGCCGTTCCGGTTCCGTCCGGCGGCGGAGGCCAGTGCCAGGACGCTCGTGTCGAAGACCACGCTCCAGACCCTCGTCTTCTCGGGGACGTTCCTCGTGGCTCTGCCCGCGATCATCGCCGGTTTGGAGTGGCGCTGGGGACTGCATCTCGCCTTCCCCCCTGCCGTCCGCGTCGGCGGAGCCGTCCTGTTCGTCGCGGCGTTCGCGCTCTCGACCTGGTCCTCCACTGCGATGGCCGTGCAAGGGGCCGGCACGCCGTTACCGTCGTCGACGCCGCGCCGGCTCGTGATCACGGGCCCGTACCGCTTCGTCCGCAATCCGATGGCGATCGGCGGGATCGCGCAGGGCGTGGCGATCGGTCTGATGGTCGGCTCCTGGCTGGTGATCGTCTATGCGCTCAGCGGCTCCCTCGTGTGGAACGCGCTGGTCCGGCCGCTCGAGGAGGCCGACCTCGAGGAACGTTTCGGATCGGCGTTCCGCACCTACCGCGACCGGGTCTCGTGTTGGATCCCGCGACGACCGCTCATCGCGTCCTCGGGCTGAGCGGTACCGAAGCGCCGCCGACCGATCAGAAGTCCGCCCGCGAGGAGGAGCAACAGCCCGATCCCGGCGAACAGAGACGCGGAAGGCCCATCGAGACCCGTCGACGGCAAGCCGCCGCCACCTCCCTGATCCGGATCCGGAGGCAGGACCGGATACACGTTCGTGATCGCGGCGATCTGCGAGAACGGCGGTTCCGCTCCCTCCGCGGCGGGCGTGGTGATCGTCACGGTCTGTCCGTCGTTGATCCGGGAATCCTCTCCGAACGCGCCGACAGCTCCGGTCTCGGAGACCTGACACACCGACCCGAGAGGAAGTCCGTCCAGACGCGTGCGCAGGTCGCTCGCGCTCGAGACGCTGAGGATGCCGTCGTCCGGCAGCACCAGCGGGACCCCGGCGACCGTGCACTCGACCAGGAACTCGAAGACATCCGGCGCGCGGTCGGCGTCACCGGCCACGACCTTCTGCACCGCGAGGTCGCCGTCCAACAGCGTCACCCCGGCCTGCACAGGGGCCACGGAGTACTCGCGCCCGCCCGCATCCGTCCCCACGGCGCCCATCTGGTTCCACGCGAAGCCGCCGGCGTCGGGAACGGTGATCGGAGCGAGGTCCGGGTACGCGGTCGACTCCGGGACGTTCTGCGTCTCGTAATGCAGCGCGAGCACCTGACCCGGCGCGAACGCCCCCTGGGCGGTGCCCGTGAAGTCGATCGTGACCCGGATACCGGTGACCTCCTCCCACGCTCCCGTGTACGAGAGCACCGGCACCCAGGTGGCGGTGGTCTCACAGAGCAGATCATCGAACCACGCAGAGCTCGAGCCGGTCCCCACGCACGGCGACGCGGACGTCGTGACATCGAGCGTCAGGGTCGCTCCGCTGGGGAGGACGTTCGCGGCGAGCGACTCCGGAAGGAGCACCGGGTCGAACGTGCTGTTGCGTGCGCCACCCGTCGCGAGCATCCGGTCGCCGATGCGCGGCAGGGGATCCACGATCGACACGGTCTCGAAGCCGACGGTCCCGCTGTTCACGACGGACAGCCGCCAGTCGTCGGTCGCGCCGACCGCCGTGTAGGCAGCGCACGGCGTGCGGGTGTATCCGTCGGGGTCCAGCGGGCAGGCCGCGTCGGGGTTGTTCAGGTTGACCTGACCGTCGACCAGATCACCGTAGATCTCACCCTTGACGTACTTGTACGCGGCGAGGGATCCGCCCGGCGACGGCTGCACGTAGTTGGTCGTGCCGCACTGATCGGGGTCCAGGTCGGGCACCGTGCCCTCGCCGTTCCCGGACGTGTTGGTGCACGCGGTGAGCTCTTCCTCGGTGGTGACGACGAACGTGTTGGTCGTGAAACCGTCGAGAGCGAGTCCCGGAGCGAGCACGAGGTTCACGGTGATCGTGAAGACCTCACCGGGTGACATCCGGTTCCCGCCGTCCGGCCAGGTGAACGTCACGTTCTTCCCGGTGTCGTCGATCAACGCGGACACGTCGGTCGACAGCGTTCCGCCTGCCGAGGTCTGGTAGATCGGAGGGGAGAAGTCCCAATCGAGGTACTCGGGGAGCGTGTCCTCGAGCTGGTCGATCGTGAGGAACCCGGTCCCGGTGTTCGTGAACTGCAGCGTCCACGGGAGGCTCGCGCCGATCGAGACGACGTGGCTCGATCCGGGCTGCGACTTGACGACGTCGATCTGGTGCGTCCCGGGGTCGATCGCCAGTTCGGCGTCGGCGTCGGCATCTGCGTCGGCGAACAGCCCATCGAGCCTCTCGCTCACGACCGTCGCCGCGTTCGGCAATGCGGACGGCAGAACGAGCGCGGATCCGTCGCGCTGGGTCGCCAGCACGACGACGTCGAAGGCGAGCTGCGCGGTCCAGTCCTCCGGAGGGGCCGTTCGTGAGAAGACCTCGCCTGCGGCGTTGCGGAACACTGCCCGGAGACCGATGATCTGCGCCGGGTCCGTGCCCGCGGGGAGTGCCGCGGTCGCCGCGAAGGCCCCTTCCACCCAGGTGGCGCCCACGAGTGCATCGACCCGCACCTGATCGGCGCCGGCGGGCAGCACGGTGCTCAGCGCCGGGTCGGGCGCGAGCTGCACGCCGTTCCAGAAGTCCGCGTCGGCGTCCGTGATGGTCACCTGCTGGGTGGCAGCGGTCGACGCGCCATCCGTCGCCTCCAGCGTCACGGTGACGGGGTCGTCGAGCTCGGTCTCGAGGATCGCATCCGGATCGATGGTCTTCGCGAGGGTCGCGTCGAGCAGAGCACTGACGAGGACCACCGTGTCGTTCGCTGTGTCGCTCGGAGTCGAGGCGTTGCCGGAAGGCGTCAGCACGGGGTCGTAGGACTGGGCGATGACGTCGTTGGCGACGGTGCCGGGCTCGACGAGCTGATCCGCATCCGAGCGCTCGAACTGTCGCACCTTGGTGACGATCTCGATACCCAGATCCTCGCCGGCACGGATGCTGCCACCCTCGGTCGCCGGATCGATGCCGTGGAAGACGACACTGACCCCGACCACCGTCGCGAGCGCACCCGTGGCGAGCGCTCCCGCGTCGGTGAGGGAGAGCGTGCGGGTGCTGAGCGTCCCGTCCGCCGCGCGGTCCCACAGGGTGACGGTCGAGGCGTCCGGATCGACCTGGTCCGCCGGGTAGGTGAAGGAGAGCGACTGCACGTCGACCCGCTCGTACGGGTTGGTGTCCGGGTCGTAGTCCGCACCGTCGAACGGATCGTCCGCCCAGGCATCCGGTGCGCTCACACACTGGTCCGCCGCACCGGCGGCACAGGGGATCGGATCGGTCACCCGCAGGTAGGAGGCGCGCGCCGTGCTGTCGTTCCTCGCCTCGATGTCGAAGGTCACGTTCGGATAGTTCGCGGGATCCACGTCAGCGGACTCGGGAATCGTCACCGTCGCGGGGGTGACCGTCTTGTCCACCGAGACGAGGGGAGGCTGGTCGATGAGGGTGATGTTGTCCTGCTCGATGTCGCTCCCGTTCCCCGCCGCCGACGTCCAGTCGCCGCGCAGGCTGTTCCAGACGATGCCGGGGTCGGGGTCGTTGAACGTCTCATCGGCGCTGACCCACCGGTCCGCCGTCGCGGTCTCGTCGCGGACGACGTTGCGCAGCTCCCAGGTGAGGAAGGTCGGCCGGTACTGCCCGACTGCCGACGTCGCCAGTCCGGAGCCGGGTTCGGGTCTCGTCGGATCCGTGCTCGCGGTACGTGCGGCATCGTCCGGCTCATAGATCATCAGGACGCCCGTGGTGCCGGCGGTCTGTTCCGGCGTGAGGGTGTAGCCGACGAACCCGTCCGCCCCCATCCAGGAGCCCCCGGGGGCGGCGATCGGGGTCCATGCACCGTCCACGAACAGCCAGACCTCGGTGATGTCATCCCACGCGAGCAGCGGGTCGTCCTCGAGGGTGACCGGATCGACGCTCAGCAGATCGAAGGCCTGGAAGACGGTGCTCGCCGGCCCGGGCGGATCCGAGTCCGGGGTGGTGGCGGGATCGGTGAGCACGAGGGTGTCGATGCCCCTGGTCCCGGTCCGCCACTCGTTGCGCGTCGAGACGATCGCGCCGGACTGCGCATCGAGGAAGTCGACATCCGTGGTCTTGTCGCTCGTCTGGACCCACCGCTTGTTGGCGTCGATGCCCACGCCCTCGTCCGTGGCGGGGGTCTGGACGCCGATCGTGTCCTGATCGGTGACGACGTCGCTGTCGATCCCATCCGGAAGACCGTCGACCTCACCGTGGCTTTGCGCGCTGGCCTCGTTCTCGTAGACGGTGGGCACCTGTGCCGACTGTTCGTCCTCCGGGTCGTCCCGGGGGTCGGTGGGGCCGGATCCGTCGCGCAGATCGGTCCGCGCATCGAACACCAGGTTCGGAACGACGCTGAACCCCTGCGCGAACCCGTCGGGGTTGTCGAACGTGAAGCGGATGCCCGTGACATCCGAGGGCACGTCGGGTGGGGTGAGTGCGGCGGCGAACTCCGCGCGGCTCATCTGGAACGTCTCGGCGGTCGCGCCCGTGCTGACCGTGGCGAGAGTGACCCAGGAACCGTCCGGACGCTGGTACTCGACGGTGGCCGTGGTGTTCGGCGGAACCTGCGTCGGCGCGATCGCCACGATGTCGAAGGCGTTCCAGAAGTCGTCGGTCTGGTCGTCGCGCCAGGAGTCCTCGACGACGATCTCGGTCGAATCGACCTGTGCGACGCCGGTCTGGGTGGTCGCGGTCAGGCTGGCGACGACGCTGTTGCCCGGCTCGACCGCGCCCCCCGGTGTGATCTGCTTGTCGAGCGCGACGCCGATCTGGGGGTAGTAGACCCCGATGTCATCGGACGCCTCGCTGTCGGCGGTTCCCACGTCGTTCGTCGCCGTGACGTCGATCGTGTTCGTGCGCTGATGCGTCGGTGCCGCCTCACTGACGAGTGACAGCCCGGGCTCGATGGCGACATCGACGGTCGCGACGGTGGTCGCCGGGATCTGCCCCGTGAACTCGATCACGAAGCCGGTGACCGTGCCCGCGGGTGGTACCGGGGAGGAGCCGTCCGCGAAGGCGACCGGGGCCTGCGGAACTCCGTCGATGTACCAGGTGATCGTGCCCCCGGTGGCGCCTGCCGGGTAGTCGATCCCGGACGGGAATCCACCGAAGACCATGTCGGCGTCGAAGAAGCCCACGTCGGAGATCGTCAGGCTCTGCACGGGGCCGTTCGACGTGTTCGTCGCCGTCAGCTCGGCCGAGGCCTCTCCGCCCGCAGCGAGTTCGGCGGGGGTGATCGTCTTGCCCGCGAGCACATCGACGGTCAGCGGTCCGATCTCGTAGGGAGCCGTTGCGACATCGCTCTCCGTCGCGCCGCCGGGAGCGTTCACGGTGGAGGTGATGCTGTTGGTGACCGTGTCGCCGCCCGCCAGCGAACTGTCGTCGTTGCGATCCGTCTCGCGCTGTTCCACGACGAACGCCGTCGAAGCGGCGGCATCGGACTCGACCGTTCCACCGGCGTACGTCAGCCGGATGCCGCCGACATCCGCCGGATCCGTCCCTGCCGGAAGAGCCGGGGTGGCGGCGGGCGTGCCCGGCTGCCAGCTCCAGGTGCCCGCGACCTCGTCGTAGGTGTAGACGTCGACCTGCACCGTGGTGGCCGCAGGAGGCAGACTCGTCGCACCGAATCCCTGGAAGTCGACGATGCGGAAGGGGTTGTCCGCGCCGAGCGTCGTCGCCCCGTCCACCGCGCTGGTGGGCTCCTGGATCACGAGCGAATCGGCCCCGACGTTCGACTGATTCTGCGCCCCCATCGTGATGGTCGAGGTCACGCCCGGGTCGAACTGCTGGGATTCGGGCAACCAGCTCTTGCTGGCTTCGACACCGATGACCGTCTCGACCGTGACGACGGCGTCCGCAGCGTCCTGGATCGTCGCCGGAACGTCTCCGGGACCGTTGTCCCAGTCCGCCGTCGCGGTATTGGTGACGGTGTCGCCGTTGTACGCCCAGTCGGCCGGAAGATCCAGGGGCGCACGCAGCACGACGCTCAGCTTCAAAGTCCCGCCCGCTTCGAGTCCGATCCCGCCGTCCACCGGCTGCTCGAAGACCACCTGGACCGTGCAGTCGTCGCTGACCTCGACGGGCACCCCGCCTTCTTCCACGCACCCGGTCGTCGTCGCGGTCAACGGGAGCGTGGAGGGCGTGTACGAGGAGCCGACGAATTCGAAGCCCGCGAACTCGGCGGGGAGCGTGTCCGTGAGGACGACGTTGAGACAGTCCACGTCGTCGCAGACCAGGTCGACCGTGTACGTGAAGTCATCGCCTGGTTCGAGGCTGTCCTGCGTTTCCAGGTCGTCGACGCGCTTGTCGATGCGCAGCGACGACTCCGCGGCCTGCGCGGCGAGGGGAACGGCGAACCCGGCCCCGACGAGTCCGAAGATCGCGACGAAAGCGAGCAGGAGGCGGCGCAGCCGGTGTCCAGCGGGTCGAGACGTCGTGGACATGGTGCTCGTTTCGTGGGGAAGCCACAGTGCAACGAAGGAGTGCGTGTCGTCTGGAGTTTAGGAGCCGAGATGGTTCTCTACCAGGGGTTGTGGACACTCTCTCACCCGCGCGGGGTGAGGACGACCACGACCTCTGGGATAGTTGCCTCACACGTGACGTTCCGCACTCCAGGAGGACCCATGACCCGCACATACGTCATCACCGGCGCGGCATCCGGCATCGACCAGGTAGAGCGCCGCGATGATCCACACCGTGCCCTCGATGCCGATGGGAGCGGCGAGGCCGGCGATGACCGGGCCGATGAACTGGCTGAGGCCGGCGCCCAGGTTCAGGATCGCGACGGCAGCGGCCTTGTTCTTCGGTGCGAGCAGCGGAACGATCGCCGACAGCGGCACGAACATGCCGAGCGCAAGGCCGTAGACGATGGCGATCGCGATCGTGACCCAGAAGTTGGGTCCGATCAGGGTGGGCACGTAGAACAGCGCGAGCACCGTGACGAAACACCCGATGCCGCCGGCCCACGCCACGACGTTGACGCGGCCGATCCAGTCGGCGAGGTATCCGGAAAGCAGGTTCGCGGCGACGTTCGCGGCGAGCATGGTGCCCCAGATCATCTGCCACTGGGCGAGGTCGAACCCGACATCGCGGACCATGTAGGTCGTGAGGAACACGACGAATGCGTAGAACGAGAGCGTATTGATGATGCGGACCACTCCGCCGACACCCACCTTGGGGTTCGTGGCGACGATCGTCAGAGAACTGACGACGCCCTTCACACTGTTCGCGACGGTGACCTTCTTGGTGACGGGGTTGCGCAGCAGCACGAGCACCATCAGGCCGCCGACCGCAACGAACGCGAGTGCCATCCACAGCGTCGCGAGTTCGCCGATGAGCGGGATGACGGCTCCGGCGAAGTACGAGCTCAGTACGCCGAGCCCGAGCGTGGAGAAGAACCAGTACCAGCCGACCGCTCGGCCCATCACGTGCTCATCGGTGTCGATCGTGACCCAGACCAGGAACCCGTAGGCGAACATCGGATAGCCGAGGCCGCGGATCCCGAAGGCCAGCAGCATGATCTCGAAGTTGCCGCCCATCACGCCGAAGACGAGGAAGAGCACCTCGAAGACGACCCAGATGCCGAAACCGAGCATCATGACGCGCTTGGGCCCCCATGCTTCGGCGAGGGCACCGCTGAGCCAGGCCGCCACCGCCACGACGATTCCGTAGACAGACCACAGCAGGGCGATCTGACTGCCGTCGAAGCCGCGCTCGTCGAGGTACGGCGAGAGGAAGCCTGCCTCGATGCCGTCGCCGATCATGAAGATCGTCAGCGCGACGAAGCCCCAGGCGATCGGCCGCGAGATGCCCTGAGAGCTGAGGAGGCGCGCGAAGCGTCCTTCAGCGAGCGAGGTGGAGGTGGTCATGGGTGTCTCCTCGTTGAGCGCGTAGAGATTTCGGGTCATGGGTGTACATTTGTTCATAGTCATGAACGATTGCCCATGGACATCTTGGGCATGAGTCGCAAGATTGTCAAGCAGAGTCGGACGGCCGCCGTCCCGAGCGCCATGGGAGGATGTTCAGCATGCTGATGGGTCGCGTGGCGCGGATGTACTACGAACTGGGGCTCACGCACCAGGAGATCGCCGACGCCCTCGGGCTATCGCGCGTCCGAGTGACGAGGCTGCTCGCCGAAGCCCGCGAGTCGGGCATGGTCGAGATCATCGTCCACGTCGAGGAGTCCCTCTTCGCCGCCGAGGAGCAGGCTCTGCTAAACCGTTTCGGGCTGCGGCAGGCCTGGATCGCCCCGAGTGTGGATGATCCCGCGAAGGCCTCTCGCGCAATGGCGACGGTCGGCGCCGAGGCCCTCGCGAGCGTCATCGAGAAGGACACCACGGTTGCCATGGGACTCTCCACGGCGGTCGCCGCGGTCGTCGATGCCTTCCCCGCCCGCCCGCTCGGAGCGCGCTTCGTGCCACTCACCGGTTCCAGCAGCGGCCTCGCGAACGGCGCCAACCCCCACGAGCTCACTTTGGAGCTGGCACGTCGAACCGACGGCTCCGCCTTCCACCTCCCGGCCCCACTCGTCGCCGCGACACCGCAGGCCGCGGAGAGCGCCTATGCCGACCCCGGAGTGCGTGACGTGCTCGCTCGAGCGACTAAAGCGAGCACTCTGATCGTGGGCATCGGGAGCACGCAGGACAGCCGCGGCCTGCTCTACGGCTCATTGAGCGATGAAGAGCGCGCCGAACTTCACGTCGCCGGCGCAATCGGCGACATCGGCGGACGCTTCTTCGATGCCACCGGAGCAGCCGTCCGCGGCGAGCTCGACTCGCGCGTCGTCGGACTCGACCTCGATCACCTTCGTGCAATCCCGCACCGACTCGCGATCGCGTCGGGCGCGGCGAAGCTGGATGCCGTCCGGACCGCCCTCGCCAGCGGCATGGTGAACATGCTGGTGACCGACTCGAACACCGTCACGGCGCTCCTGGGCTGAGCGCCGAGGGGCGGACCGTGCATCGCGCGATCCGCCCTACCGCCCGGGCGCCTCAGCCGACGGCGGCGAGCGCTTTCTCGTTCGCCGTACCGGGCACGCGCTGGCCGTTGAGCCAACCCCGCAGAGCTGCCGCAGCGATGCGCGAATGCTCGACGATGACGTCGTCCGAGGCACCCGCGATGTGCGGCGTCATCGTGACGTTGCTCAAGGTGAACAGCTCATGGTCGCGCGGGAGCGGCTCCTGGTAGAAGACGTCGAAGCCGGCACCCGCGATGCGACCCTCACGGAGGACGGTCATCAGCGCCTGCTCGTCGATGATCGCGGCGCGACCGGCGTTGATCAGGTAGGCGTCAGGTCGGAGGAGGGCGAGCTCGCGCTCGCCGAGCAAACCCTCAGTCTCGGGCATCAGCGGCACGTGCACCGTCACGATGTCCGACGTCGAGAGCACTTCATCCAGAGGCACCACACTGGCTTCGTCCCCGAACGCGTCCGGCGCGAGGAAGGGATCGTAGACCTTGACCGTCATGCCGAAGCCGCGAGCGCGGGCGACCATGCGGCGACCGACGGCCCCACCGCCGAGCACGCCCAGAGTGCGCCCATCGAGTCCGATCGAGCGGAAGATCTCGTAAGGTTCGAAGACGTCGGCCTCGGTCCAGTTTCCGGCACGCAACCAGCGCTCCGACTCGCTCACCTTGCGGACGGTGGCGAGCAGCAGCGCGAAACTCAGATCCGCTGTGACGCCGGCGTTGCGCCCGGGGGTGGTGAAGACGGGGATGCCGCGGGCGGTGCACGCGTCGAGGTCGACGTTCGCCGGTTTGGCGCGGCACGAGACCACGGCCTTGAGCTCGGGAGCCTTCACGAGGGCGGCCTCGTCGACGACATCGAGCTCGGCGATCACGACATCCGCCTCGGCGAGTGCGTCATCGACGCCGCGGGCGGCGAGCGATCCACCGTCCATCGTGGGGTCGATCAACGTGACGTCGAAGACGACAGCGAGGGATTCGGCGACGGCGGCGTCGAACGGAGCGGTGATGAGCACCTTCGGGCGGGGCTGTTCAGTCATGTGTCTTCTTTCAGGGGGTGATCAGTGGGTCGGGGATCCCGACGAGGCTGCCGACCCGGCATGTTCGCGCAGTCGACGCAGGCCCGGCCAGTGCGGACGCAGAGCGTCTCGAGTCGTGATGAACAGCGTGTAGGCATCTTCGTAGAGCGCCACTCGCAAGGGATCGGGCCGGAAGGTCGTGGTCGATGGCCGCAGATGCTGCGCCGCATCGCGAAGGTCATCGGCGAGGGCGACCGCGGCCATCGCGATCATGGCGACCCCACGCGCTCCGACCTCGGGCTCGTCCTGGCGCACGATGTCGCGAGCGGTCACATCCGCGAGGATGGCGCAGAGCAGATCGGATTCGGAGCCTCCGCCGCAGACGAGCAGAGGTCCTTCGATACCCAGGGCTTCCGTGGACTCGCGCAGGCTGAAGGCGAGCCCTTCATACACACTGCGAAGCAGCTGCGCAGCCGTCGTGGTCACGCTCATCCCGAGCCACGACGCGGAGGCGTCGGGGGCGAAGAATGGAGCGCGTTCCCCGCTCGGAGCGCCGTATGGGAGGTAGAGCACGCCACCGCTGCCCGGCGGGACCGCGACAGCCTGCTTCTCCACGACGACCCAGTCCTCGTCGCCGAGGCCGAGTGTCGCGCGCACCCAGTCGAGATTGGGCGTGCCGGTCATCGGCGCCATCGACTCCAGCACCTGGGCTCCGCGACCGGTGGCGAGCACGATGCTCGAATCGCTGCGCACCTCCGCGCGCGAGGCGTGATTGATCCCCACGAGACCTGTCGTGCCGAGGATGGCGTAGCCACGGCCGTCATCGAGCACGCCCAGCCCCACGCCGGCGGCGGCCGTGTCGACCATTCCGACCACGACCGGAAGACCTTCGGGCAATCCAAGCGCAGCGGCGACGCGTGGTTCGACCGTGCCGGCGATGCTCTGAGGGTCGAGCACCTCCGGCAGGTGGTCGCGAATGCTCTCGTGCCCCAGGGCGACGAAGAGCTCGTCGGAGTATGCTCCCGTAGCGGTGTCGAGGTAGGTGCGCGATGCCTCGCTGGGATCAGTCGCACGACGCCCGGTGAGCTTGAAGCGCAGCCAATCTTTGCAGTTCAGCTGGGTGGCGATCCGGTCGCGAAGGGCCGGATCGGCGGACAGGAGTTCGTCCAAGAGTATCGGCAGCGCTCCCGCGAAGAGGGGAGATCCGGTCGCGGCGTGCACGGCCGCCGCGCGACCGTCGTCCAGCCAGTCGTCGAGTCGGGCGTGGGCGCGTCCGTCGAGCCAGAGCGCGGCGGGAGCGGCTGGACGCCCATCAGCCTCGACGAGCCAGGCGCCGTCTCCCTGTCCGGTGACGCCGAGCGCGACGATCTCCGCGTCGCCGATCTCATCGACGACCGCGGCGATGGTGCTGGTGGCCGCATTCCAGATCGCGGCCATGTCTGCTTCCGCACTTCCGTCGTCGGCACGGTGGACGTGAACGCTCGAACGCGAGACGCTCGCTATACGGCCATCGAGATCGAACGCGACGGTCTTCACGGATGTCGTTCCAGCATCGACGCCGAGGATGATGCGAGTGCGGCTCTGCACACTGAACTCCGAACAATGGTGCGGACAGATGATCGAATGTTCAGTATAGCTCGCGGCCCCTCGAGTGCAATATCGACTTCGGGACTTCCCGATCGACGTGAGGATGAGAGGCTCGAACGGGGCGACCCCGACCAGGAGGATGACCATGACCCGCGAACTCGTCGACACCGGATTCATCACCGCCGACCGCGTCCTCGTCGATCCTGCGTCGGCGACACGAGGTGACTGTGGGTGAAGTGAAGATCGAAGCGGTCGATCCGCAGGACGACGCTCGACTCCTCCGATGGAACGCTCTCCTGTGCGAAGGCTACGCGAGCGGCCGTCGGCACGTGTGGTCCCGCAGCGACGATGCGACGCGACTGCAGTTCCAGAACCCGCATCCGACCCGCCGATCGGTGCTGTTGCTCGCAGACATCGACGGGGTCGCGGTCGGCGCGGCCGAAGCGCACGTGCACCCTGGCGATCCCGCCGAGGTCGAGATCGCTGTCCGCAATGATCACCGGCGGCGCGGGATCGGCCGGGCACTGCTCCGCGCCATGAGCGAAGCGCTGCGATCCTCGGCCACGGTGATCCGCGCCGAGACGTACTCCGATGACGGAGTCTCGTTCGCCTTGTCCGCTGGACTGAGGGTCGGCAGCCGCGAGAGCCGGCAGATCGTCAGCCTTCCGATATCCGAGGGAACGCTTGCCGACCAGGACGAACGTCCTGACGACATCGACATCCGCTCGTGGTCCGGGCCCTGTCCCGATGAGTTGCTCGAAGGGTGGGCGCGACTTCGATCACGCATGTCGGACGAGAGTCTGGCGCGTGCGGGCGAGGAAGCCGTCGGGTACACGGAGATCCTGCTCTCCCGCTCTGATCCCGAGGTCGTGCATCAGGACGACACCTTCGTCGAAGAGCGGGTTCGCGGTCGCGGCGTCGGACGCGCGTTGAAAGTCGCCAACGCCCGTCTGCTCATGGGCCTTCCGGAAAGTGCCGGATCACGGATCCTGCAGACCTACACCGAGCCGACGAACACACCGATGCTCACGCTCAATCGCTCCTTCGGCTTCGAGGAGGCGGATGTGCTGACCGTGCTCGACGGCCCGCTCGCCTGAGCGTGATGTCCGCCTCGTCGACCGCTGCAACCTGCTGACGCTCCGTGGGCTGCTCCGGATCCATCAACTTGCTCCGGAGCCAGAGACCAAGACTCGCGCCAAGACGATGCACCCGATGCTGACCGCGACCGCGACGAGAACGAGCACCGTCGTCAGCCGTAGTAGGGTCCGACGCGTCCATTCCGCGTTCCGCCACGAGACGAAGCCACCGACGAAAACCATCACGAGCGGAACCACAGCGGCGATGAACGCTGCCAGGAGTCCTGCCACTTGTTCGTCCGTCTCCACCCCGATTCCTGCGAAACCGAAGTACAACCATGCGATGGGCAACGTCAACACGCCCAGCACACCCGCGCTAACGGTGATAACGGCATGGCTTTTCGACGTGCGAGGCTGCGACGCGCTGAGCAAGGTACCTGCCGCCGCGAGCGCGAACCCGACAATGTATGGCCACGCCGCCAACGGGTTGATCCCGGAAAGCGCAAGAGAAGCTGTTCCGCCGAGCACGAGGTGCACGGAGACAAGGATGCACCCGATGAGCGCCGCGGTGGGGGCGGACTCCGAGACCATGGTCCCGCTTCCGCGGAGGTGTTCAGGTGAGGAGTCCATCATCGGCGTCCTCTCTGTCACTGGTCCGCCAATCGTCTCAGCGCATCCGAGAGCCTAGCGGCGGTAGCGCCACAGTGAACTGGTGTGACTTCCCCAACACCCCTTCCGCTGCTTTCTCAACTTTCGGCGCAACCATTCCCAGTTGGTGATGCGCGGACAAGTTCTCCTGCCACTCAGAGCCATCGTTCCAGGTACCTAATGCTCCTCCCGCAGGCACTCAACGGGTCGAGATTCATCCGTGGACGGCACTACTGCGCCATAGCGTGTTGCCACCGGGCGACGTGGCCCCGCCCTGTGGCCCGGTGAGAATCACCGAACGCCGGAGGGAGGGAAATGATGCTTGTTGCACCCAGGACTCCAAACCATCGTCGTTGCGGGGCTCGTCCATCAGGGCATCGGCGACGAGTATCGCGCTACATCGGAGTCCATCGTGTCGATGGCGGACTCGCTGATCATCGCGGCCACTGCGCCAGCAACGATGGTGCTCGGGGACGTGTGGGGGATCGAGTGGGCCATCGCCACGTCTTGCGTCCTCTATGGGATCGTCGTCGCGCTCGCGTACGTCGGCCCCATGCGAGTTCGCACGAAAGCGTCTGAGAGGGTTGGGGCATCATGAGTGACGTTCGCGCAATGCTGGCCTGCCTGGCTAACGAGGAAGTTGCCCGCTTGTTCGCCTCGGTCGTGCTCGCCAATGGACCAGAGCAAAGCCTCTCTCCCGCTCGCAAGGAGAAGGCCATGAAATCGCTCGTACAGAGCGGTCTCATCACTACTGATGATTCCGCTGCAGGCCGACTGAACGTCGTCGAGATCCGGGCGGCACTAGCAGCGCTACGGAGCGCAACGTCAGACGGCGCCTCGCCGTGGCTCGATGAGAACGGGCGCATCAAGCGGTTTCCTCGTCGCCCCGCCGAGCGAGCAGAGTTCCTCGAGGAACTCGGGGTACAGGTGGTCCGAACTCGCGAGCGAATCTCGGAATCCGAGCTGAACGACCGGCTTGCCTCGCTCACCGACGACATCCCGACATTGCGGCGATACCTCGTCGTGCACGGTGTTCTGGATCGCAGCGTTGATGGCTCAAGCTACTGGCGGGCAGCCACGGCCGCGCGCGTTGAGTCTGACTCTTCCGACCGCCGCGGTGTTTGAGGTGGGCATGGGGGAGACTTCATTCAACTAACTGTGCCGAGGACGGAAACGAGCTCGCCAGAGGAGCCGAAACGCCTGGTCAACCGACACAAAACGAAGCCGGCCCTGTTCCCTAAATGGAACCGGGCCGGTTTCGCAATCGGATCCGTCTAGTTTCCTAGATACACCCACAATGTGCGCGAGGGGGGACTTGAACCCCCACGTCCTTACGGACACTGGCACCTGAAGCCAGCGCGTCTACCATTCCGCCACTCGCGCGAGTGTCTCGTTCCGAAGAACTCAACTTCCCGAGGATATCACGCGATTTCACCCCCTGTTGCACACCCCGGAAGGCGTATCGGCGGCGTTCCCCCAGGACACCTGGCTACGATGTCCCTACCGGTCGGCATGCCAGAGGAGCCCAGTGGGACTACTTGACAGCTTTGAGAAGGGTCTCGAGCGCGCAGTTAACAGCGCGTTCGCGAAGACCTTCCGCAGCGGCATTCAGCCGGTGGAGATCGCTTCTGCGCTGCGGCGCGAAGCCGATACGAAGGCGGCGGTCGTGAGTCGCGACCGCATCATCGCGCCCAACAGCTACGTCGTGCGTCTGAGCGCCGACGATGCGGAGCGAATGCGCGGACTCGGCGGCGCCCTCACCGATGAACTGCTCGCGCTGCTGACGAAGCACGCCACCTCGCAGGGCTACAGTTTCGCCGGCCCGCTCTCGGTCAATCTCGAAGCCGACGAGAAGGTCGCCACCGGAACCGTGCGCGTGAACTCGGGCACGGTCGAAGGTCGCGTCAGCTGGCAGGCCGTGGTCGACGTCGACGGTCGCCGCCACGCGATCACCCGCGCCCGGACTGTCATCGGTCGCGGCTCGGATGCCGACATCACCATCGCGGATGCCGGTTCGAGCCGCAAGCACGTCGAGATCCTGTGGGACGGCGAGCGCGCCATGATGCGCGACCTCGGGTCCACCAACGGCACGAAGGTCAACGGCCAGAAGCTGCGCGAGGCCGCCCTCCCCACCGACACCACCATCACGATCGGACGCACCGACCTGGTGTTCCGCATCGTCCCCGTGGCCGCCCCGTCGCGCCCTGCGCCTCGCGGTGACGACGCCACCCGAGCGTTCGGAGCCCTCGGTTGAGTGAACTGATCCTCCTTCTCCTCCGCATCGGGTTCCTGGTCCTGATGTGGTTCTTCGTGTTCGGGGTCGTGTACTCGCTCCGCGCCGACCTGTTCGGGGTGCGCGTGCGCAAGCTCCCGGCCGAGGCGACTGCGGGAGCCCCCGCCCCCGCACCGACACCGGCGCCCACGTCGAAGCCGGCATCATCACGGCCGTCGACCGGTCCCGCCACAGTCGCGACGGCCAAGCGCCTCGTGATCACCTCAGGACCGAAGGCGGGGCTCGAGCTTCCGCTGAGCGCCGACTCCCTCACGATCGGTCGTTCCAGCGAGTCCGCCCTGGTGATCCGCGACGACTACACGTCCAGCCACCACGCCCGGCTCATGCTCCGCGGCGACGCCTGGGCGATCCAAGACCTCGACTCCACCAACGGCACCTACGTCGCGGGCCAGCGCGTGAGCGGATCGCCCGTCGCCCTCTCGCTCGGCACACCCATCAAGGTGGGCGCCACGACTTTCGAGCTGCGAGCCTGACGCCGGCATGGTCTTCGAAGGCTCGAGCGTCGCGATCTCCCACACCGGGAAGGTCCGCTCCAACAACCAGGACTCCGGATACTCCGGGGCGAACCTGTTCGTCGTCGCCGACGGCATGGGCGGCCACGCGGGCGGAGACGTCGCCTCGAGCATCGCGATCCAACGCCTGGAGCCCCTCGACCAGCCGTACGAGTCGACCGAGGACGCCCAGGCCTCGCTGCAGGCCGCTGCGACCACCGCGGCGGGCGACCTGATCCGCGCCGCGAAGGATCGCCCGGAACTGGCCGGCCTCGGCACCACCCTCAGCGCGATCATCATGGTCGACGAGTACGCGGTCATCGGCCACATCGGCGACTCCCGCATCTATCTGTACCGCGACGACGCACTCACGCAGATCACCGCAGACCACACGTTCGTGCAGCGCCTCGTCGACTCGGGCCGCATCACCCCGGAGGAGGCGCGCTACCACCCGCGTCGCTCGGTCCTCATGCGGGTGCTCAGCGACATGGACTCCGATCCCGAGCTCGACATGTTCGTCATGCACACGCAGCCCGGCGACCGCTGGCTGCTCTGCTCCGACGGACTCTCGGGCGTGGTCGACGAGCCCCACATCCTCAAGGCGATGCAGCTCGGCCTCGCCCCCGGTCGCACCGCAGACAACCTCCTCAAGCAGGCACTCGACGGGGGCGCCCCCGACAACGTCACGATCGTGCTGGTCGACGTGGGCGGACAGCATCCGATCCACTCGGGCACGCCCACGATCGTCGGCTCGGCGTCCAACCCCGACGGCGTCTACGTTCCCCCGGTGCGCCCTCCGCGCGGCAACTGGCTGCACCCGGTGCGTCAGGCCGCGAACGAACCGAGCCACTTCGAACCGGCCCCGGAGTACCTCGAGGAACTCATCGAAGAAGACCGTCGGCGCGCGAAGCGCCGACGTGTCGGATGGATCGCCGCCGCGCTCCTGGTCGTCGCGATGCTCGCCTTCACTGCGTTCGCTGCCTACAGCTGGACGCAGACGCGCTACTTCATCGGCGCCGACGAAGACAGCGTCGTGATCTTCCAGGGCGTGCAGCAGAACATCGGCCCGATCACCCTGTCGACACCGATCGAAGACACGGACATCCTCCTCGCCGACCTCCCGCCCTACCAGCGCGCTTCGGTCGAGCGCACCATCACCGCCCGCTCCCTGTCCGACGCCATGGCGATCGTCGACCGCCTCCGCACGGGCGCCGAAGCGAACGTCATCCCGCAGACCCCTCTGCCCACACCGATGCCCACACCGAGCGAGACGCCCGCCGGAGGTGAGGGATGAGCACCGACGTCCAGGCGGACACCACCGTCATCAAGGCCCTCAAGCGCCTCCGCATGCCCCAGACGCAACGCAATCGCGAGTTCTGGCTGCTGCTCTTCGCCTGCGCGATCAGCGGCGGCGCCCTGACGCTCGTGCAACTGGGCGCCCTGGGTGTGATCGACCCGATGATCCTCGCGATCGGCGGCGGCCTCGCCGCCCTCGCCTTCGCGCTCCACATCGTGCTGCGCTTCGTGGCCTCGGACGCCGACCCGTTCGTGGTCCCGATCGCCACGCTCCTCACCGGCCTCGGCATCGCGATGATCTACCGGATCGACATCGCGTTCAAGAACACCGGTTGGGACGCCTACTCCACCAAGCAGCTCGCATGGACGGCGATCTCACTCGCCGGCGCGATCGCGGTCGTGATCCTGCTGCGCAACTACCGGATCCTGTTCCGGTACACGTACATCTTCGGTCTGGCCGGAATCCTCCTCCTGCTGCTGCCGTTCGTCCCGGGGCTGCGGATCGCCGATGCCAACGCGGCCGTGTGGGTCTCGCTCGGCGGCATCTTCGCCTTCCAGCCCGGAGAGCTCGCCAAGATCTGCCTGGCGATCTTCTTCGCCGGGTACCTGGTGCGCACTCGCGAGAGTCTGACCTCGGTCGGCAAGCGGGTCCTCGGCATCACCTGGCCCCGCATGCGCGAGCTCGGGCCGGTCCTGGTGGTCTGGCTCATCTCGCTCGGCATCATCGTCTTCCAGCGTGACCTCGGCACCGGAACCCTGATCTTCGGGATGTTCGTCGCGATGCTCTACGTCGCGACCGGCAAGACGAGCTGGGTGCTCATCGGCCTCGGCCTGGTGGTCGCGGGCGTCGCACTCGCGACGCAGATCCTCAGCTACGTCCAGGGCCGCTTCACCAACTGGCTGTTCCTCTTCGATGCCGGCCGCGTCGACCCGGACGGCGCCGGCTACCAGCCGATGCAAGGTCTGTTCGGTCTCGCGCGCGGTGGACTCATCGGCACCGGATGGGGGCAGGGACGCCCCGAGGTCACTCCGCTCGCCCACAGCGACTACATCATCACAAGCCTGGGTGAAGAGCTCGGCCTGATCGGGCTGTTCGCGATTCTCTGCCTGTACATGGTGTTCGTCAGTCGGGGCATGCGCATCGGCCTCGCCGGCCAGGACGACTTCGGCAAGCTGCTCGCCACCGGGTTGTCGTTCACGATCGCGCTGCAGGTGTTCATCATGGTCGGCGGCGTCACCCGGCTCATCCCGCTGACCGGCCTCACCACGCCGTTCCTCGCCGCGGGCGGATCCTCGCTCGTGGCCAACTGGCTCATCGTCGCGCTGTTGCTGCGCATCTCCGACGGTGTCCGCCGCCAGCCGAGGGTGGTGATCGGATGACCAAGGAACTCCGACGACTCAGCATCCTGATGCTGTTCATGTTCATCGCCCTGTTCGCCGCGACGAGTTGGATCCAGGTCGTCGAGGCCGACAGCCTCGCCCAGAACAGCCACAACAAGCGCACCCGGCTCGACAGCTACGAGATCCAGCGCGGCGCGATCATCGTCGACGGCGCCACCATCGCCAACTCGGTGCCCAGCGACGACCAGTACCAGTTCCAGCGGGTCTACACGGATGCACCGATGTGGGAGCCGGTGACCGGCTACTTCAACGCGGCACTCGATTCACGCACGGGCATCGAGCAGGCGATGAACGCCGACCTCTCCGGCACCGGGGCGAACGCATTCCTCGGTGAGGTCGAGCGCATCCTCTCGGGCCAGCCGCAGCGCGGCTACAGCGTGGAGCTGTCGCTGAACACGGCAGCACAGAAGGCCGCTTTCGATGCACTGGGCGATCTCCAGGGTGCCGTCGTCGCGATCGAGCCGAAGACCGGCCGGATCCTCGCGATGGTCTCGAGCCCGGGGTTCGACACCAACCTGATGGCGACCCATGATGCGGACGCGGCGAACGCCACGTACGAGCAGCTCAAGGCGGACCCGTCGAAGCCGTTGTCGAACCGGGCCATCGCGGGCGACCTCAACCCTCCCGGCTCGACGTTCAAGGTCGTCGTCGCCGCGGCGGCCTACGCCAGCGGGGACTGGACCCCGACCTCGACCCTCCCCAACCCCGTGTCCTACACGCTCCCCGGATCCTCGAACCGGGTGTCCAACGCGTGGGGCGGAAAGTGCGGCCCGGGGACGACGGTCACGATCGCAGAGGCGATCCGACTCAGCTGCAACATCCCGATGGCGGAACTCGCGGTCGAGCTCGGCGACGACACGATCCGCGAGATGGCGGAGAAGCTCGGGTTCAACAAGTCCTTCGAGACACCGCTGGAGTCGACGCCGTCGAGCTACCCGCGGGCGCTCGACGACGCGCAGACCGCACTGACCGGATTCGGACAGGGACAGGTCACCGCGACGCCGCTCCAGATGGCGATGGTCTCGGCCGGCCTCGCCAACGATGGTGTCGTGATGAACCCGCGGATGGTGGATGCCGTCATCGGCAACGACCTCTCGGTCATCAAGGCTTTCGAGAACAGCGAGTTCGGCCAGGCGATGGATGCCGACGTGGCGAACGACGTCACCGCGGCGATGGTCGCGAGCGTCGCTACGGGCGCGGCCCAGGGTGCAAGAATAGACGGGATCGACGTGGCCGGTAAGACGGGCACCGCAGAGAACGGAAACAGGCCGCACACGTTGTGGTTCACCGGTTTCGCACCGGCGAACGACCCCGCGGTCGCAGTAGCGGTCGTCGTCGAAGACGGCGGCGGACAGGGACAATCAGGAAGTGGCGACACCATCGCCGCTCCGATTGCGAAGAAGGTCATAGAGGCGGTGCTGGGCAGATGAGGCCGACGCAGGGTGTGTCGTTCGGTGGTCGTTACGAGCTGCAGTCGCGTATCGCGATCGGTGGCATGGGCGAGGTGTGGGAAGCGACGGATCACGTCATCGGACGTACCGTCGCCATCAAGATCCTCAAGGACGAGTACATGGGGGACCCCGGGTTCCTCGAGCGCTTCCGGGCTGAGGCCCGGCATGCCGCCCTCGTCAACCACGAGGGCATCGCCAGCGTCTTCGACTACGGCGAGGAGAACGGCAGCGCCTACCTCGTCATGGAGCTCGTGCCCGGCGAGGCGCTCTCGACCGTGCTCGAACGCGACGGCGCGCTGAGCGCCGACAAGACGCTCGACATCGTCGCTCAGACGGCGTCCGCTCTGCAGGCGGCTCATGCGGCCGGCCTCGTCCACCGCGACATCAAGCCGGGAAACCTGCTCATCACGCCCGACGGCCGCGTCAAGATCACCGACTTCGGTATCGCGCGCATCGCCGACCAGGTCCCGCTCACCGCGACCGGCCAGGTCATGGGTACCGTGCAGTACCTGTCGCCCGAGCAGGCGTCGGGTCACCCGGCCTCTCCGGCGACCGACACCTATTCGCTCGGCATCGTCGCGTACGAGTGCCTGGCGGGCAAGCGTCCGTTCACGGGTGAGTCGCAGGTGGCCATCGCGATGGCGCAGATCAACGAGCAGCCTCCGCCGTTGCCGCCGACCGTTCCGATCCCGGTGCAGAACCTGGTCATGGCGATGATCGCCAAGAAGCCCAGCGACCGCCCGTCCTCTTCCGCGACGGTGGCGCGCGCCGCCCAGGCGCTGCGTCGCGGTGACCTGAACTCCGCGGCGATCGCCGTCCCGGCCATCGCGACCGGTGGCATCGCCGGGGACGACGACGCGACCCGGATGCTGACGGCTTCCGGCGACGACGGCACCACCCGCATCCTACCCACGACCGCTCAGCTCCCCACCGAGGAAGCCGCGGAGGAGGAGAAGAAGAAGAAGCGCAGCCCCTGGACCTGGCCGCTGATCGCGCTGATCGCGCTGCTGGTGATCGTCCTCGGCGGCACGGTGTGGGCGATGCTGGCGAATCAGCAGGGTGAGGCCGATCCCACCGGTTCGCCGACCCAGAGCTCCACCCCTCCGAACACACCGTCGGAGTCTCCGACGCCCGAGGTGACACGCGTCAACGTGACCGCGTTGAACCTCGTCGGCATGGATTGCGCAACGGCGACGTCGACACTCACCGAGGCCGGTTTCGGCAGCATCACCTGCCCGGAGGGCGACCCGGCACCCACCGACGCCGAGGTCGGCAAGGTCTACGACGTCTCCCCCCGCGGGAACGTCGAGACCACGGAGGCGATCACGCTCACGATCTACGCCGGTCGTGCCGCCCTGCCGACCCCGACCGACGCTCCCACCATCACCGGCGACCCGATCGCCGGCAGCACCGTGACGATCGCCTGGGGAACCGGCTTCACGTGCCCCAGCGGTACGACGCTCTCGGGCTACGTGGTCTCCCTCCAGAACGGCACCTTCGTGTCGGGCGGCCCGAACTTCCAGCCCACGCAGCGGAACACCCAGGTGAAGGTCGCGGATGCCGTGGGCCAGCAGCTCATCGTCACGTACCAGGGGTTGTGCTCCGGTGGCGACCAGCGCACGTCGGCCGCATCTCCGCCGCTCTCGGTCCCGATCACCGCGGCGCCCGACCCGGGCGACGGTGATGAGGGCGGAGATTCCGCCGAGTAATCTGTAGTTCAGTGCCGTAGCAGTCGTTTTCCAGGGGGGTAGTACGTGTCCACAGAGCCACAAGTCATCGCGGGACGTTACCGCGTCGACGAGCTCATCGGGCATGGCGGTATGGCCAAGGTCTACCGCGGCTATGACCTCACCCTCGGACGCGAGGTCGCGATCAAGATCCTCGACCCCGAACTGGCCCGCGACACCACGTTCCGCACACGCTTCCGCCTGGAGGCGCAGGCGGCATCGAGGATGTCTCACCCCTCGATCGTTCGCGTGTACGACGCCGGGGATCCGTCCGCGACCGACTCCTCGTCCGACGAGCCGCCGTACATCGTGATGGAACTCGTCAAGGGCACCCTCCTCAAGGACATCATCTCCGCGGGCCCCGTCCCGGTGGAGGACGCGGTCCGCTACGTCGACGGCATCCTCGAAGCTCTGGACTATTCGCACCGAGCAGGAGTCGTCCACCGCGACATCAAGCCGGGCAACGTGATGGTGACCGACAAGGGTCAGGTCAAGGTGATGGACTTCGGTATCGCCCGAGCCGTCTCCGACTCGTCGTCCACCGTGGCCGAGACCACCCAGATCATCGGGACCGCCGCCTACTTCTCGCCGGAGCAGGCCAAGGGCGAGCCCGTCGACGCGCGTGCCGACCTCTACTCGACCGGCGTCGTCCTGTACGAGTTGCTCACGGGACGCCAGCCGTTCCGCGGAGAGTCGCCGGTGGCGGTCGCCTACCAGCACGTCAGCGAGACACCGGTCCCGCCGACCGAGGTGAACGAAGACGCCCCCGGCGCCCTCGACCCGATCGTCCTCCGTGCCCTCGCGAAGGATCCTTACCAGCGCTACCCGGATGCCGCGCACTTCCGCGCCGCCCTGGACGCCGCCGTCGCCGGAGACGCACCGACGCGCAAGCAGCTCGGCGCGCTCACCAGCGAGCTGTACGGCCCGAGCCCGCGACAGGCACAGGAGACGGCTCGATCCCTGCGCCAGCTCAGCTCCGACACCACGATGACCCGCACCCAGTCCGGCCCTCCGGTGGCGTGGATCTGGGCGGGGGTCGCCCTCCTCGCGGTGCTGCTGGCGTCCGTGCTGTTCTGGGTCGTCACGATCAGCATGCGACCGCCCGAGGTGCCCAGCACTTCGCGCATCATCCCGAACCTCGAGAACGTCTCCGCGGAGCGCGCACAGGATGAGCTGGCGAAACTAGACCTGACCTCGAAGATCGTGATCGAGTCGAGTCCCGAGATCAGCGAAGGCAACGTCATCCGCACCGACCCCGAAGCCGGCGTCTCGGTGGTGGAGGGCACCACGGTGACCCTCCACGTGTCCTCCGGCGTCGAGACGGTCACCGTCCCGAAGATCGAGGGCATGGGATTGGACGACGCCACGAAGGCGTTGACGGCGGCGGGCCTCGAACTCGGTACCGTGGTCCAGCGCAACGACAAGGCCTTGGCCGAGGGCACCGTCATCTCCGCCAGTGAGAAGGCCGAGACCGAAGTTTCTCCGGGAACAGTGGTGAACCTGGTTGTGGCGAGCGGGAAGGTCACGCTGAGCGATGTCGTCGGCTGGACCGTCGACGCCGCCACGACGAACCTCACCGACCTCGGTCTCAACCCGGTGGCGGTGGAAGACGCGGAGTGTCCCGCCACCGACCCGACGACCGTGAATTCGATGTCGTCGGCTCCGGGCGATGTCCCGGTCGGCTCCACCGTCGAACTGCGGTACTGCAGCGGCAGCTGATCGGGTTCCGAGGCGTCGGCGCGCCGACCTCAGCGTGAGAGCGGGTGCAGGCGCTCCGATCGGGCGACAGCGCTCGTCGCACCGCACAGCTCCAGCCAGTTCGCCAGAAGCCGGTAGCCGCCTTCGGTCAGCACGCTCTCGGGGTGGAACTGCACGCCGTACAGCGGCAGCTCGCGGTGTGCGAGCCCCATCACGGTGCCGTCCTCGGTCCATGCGGTGACCGTGACGTCCGGAGGAAGGTCGGCCTCCGCGAGCGTCAACGAGTGATAGCGGCCGGCGGAGAACGGTGAGGGGATGCCGGCGAACAGTGCGGAACCGTCATGCGTGACGGCGGAGACCATCCCGTGCATGAGCTCCGGCGCCGCGCTGACCACCGTGCCGAGGGCTTCGCCGATCGTCTGGTGTCCCAGGCACACGCCGAGCGTCGGCACTCGGAGCCGCGCGGCGATACGCACCGCCGCGATCGACGCCCCAGCGTCGGCCGGTGCTCCGGGACCCGGCGAGAGCAGCAGGGCGTCGTGCGAGAGGAGCATCGACTCGAGGGCGTCGGACTCCAGGGAATCGGACTCGACCATCAGGGTCTCCGCCCCCAGTTCGTGCAAATAGCCGACGAGGGTGTGCACGAAGCTGTCGTGGTTGTCGACCACGAGCACTCGGGTCATTCGACGTCGACCTCGCCGGGGGCGACGATCGGGCTCACCCACGGGAAGACGTACCAGAACAGGCCGTACAGGACGGCGGCGATGACGACGACCAGGATGAGCACGCGCAGCCACCACGGGCCGGGCAGCAGGCGCCAGAGTGCGGCGTACATCAGTCTTCTCCCTCGTGGATGTGCATGGTCACACCGACGGTGCGGCCGGCGGAGGCGGCGGGTCGGTCAGGGCCTGGGGAGGCCCCTCGGCGCGAGGCTGGAAGCTCTCGAACACCCCGTAGGCGACGATGCGCTCGGCGAGCGAGTACAGCGGGGAACAGGCGGTGAGCGTGATGTACTGCTCTCCGGTCTGCTGCTCGGGCATCTGCGGCACGTCGGCGAGCACGTCGGTCTGGGTCGGCTTGACGTACTCCAGCGTCCGGAAGCGGTAGGTGTACCAGCCGTCGGGCGTCTCGACGACGATCGCGTCGTTCAGCTGCAGCTTGTCGAGCTGGTTGAAGGGCTTGCCCCATGTCGTGCGGTGCCCGGCCATCGAGAAATTCCCGACCTCGCCCGGCATCTTGGAGTCGGTGTAGACGCCGATCCCCTTCTGGTCGAGGGTGCGTGCACGGGATGTGCCCCCGTAGATCCCGAAGTTGTAGTCGGCGCCGAATCGTGGGATGTGCATCTGCCCGAACCACTCCGCGTCGGCGGGCGCCGCCGGCACCGGCGGGACGTAGGCCGTGGTGCCGTCCTCCGCCTCGACGACCGGGGGCAGCGCGGGGGGTTCGGCCTGCGCGAGCTCCTTCGAGATCTCCGCGCCCTCTTCGTTCTTCTGCGCACTGATGATGATGTCGCCGATCCACATCTGCCAGGCCACGAACAGCAGGACGATGACTCCTGCGGTCAGCAGCAGCTCGCCGAGCACACTCGCGAACGTCGCGCGAGACCGTGGTCTCGCGCGACGCGGGCGTCGCCCCCCAGGCACGACGGAAGCAGTCATGGCGCGATCATATCCGGGATCGCTGAACGCATGCCGGTGATCGAGCGATGTGGGCTCGGCAGCTCATGGGTGTCCCGGGTACAATGACGGCATGGCACGAGACCGCAAGACCGAAGAACCCGCCGTCGAGCGCGCCGAAGGCGAAGCCGCTCCCAACGCCGTCTGGTTCAAGCCGGTGATGATCGGCTTCATGCTGCTCGGTCTCGCCTGGATCCTGGTCTTCTACATCTCGGGTATGCAGTTCCCGATCCCGGGACTGGACAACTGGAACCTGGCGATCGGTCTCGGCATCGCGCTGATCGGTTTCCTGATGACCACGCGCTGGCGCTGACGCCCCCAACTTTCGACGAAGGCCCCCTCGCATCGCGAGGGGGCCTTCGTCATGTCCGGAGCGAAAGGCGACCTGTGCCGCAAGGGGCGGCGTTGTTCCCGGAGCGAGCATCGGGAGGGACCCGCGAAGCGGGAGGGCACCCGTTCTG
>NZ_JRKC01000028.1:0-12703 GCF_000800925.1 Microbacterium sp. ZOR0019
CCCCCCCTCGTCCCCCCCCGTGCCTTGGGCCCCGGACGCGGGATCAAAAACGCACCTGAACACGCCCACGGAGGTGCGATCTCGATCCCGCACCCGCCCTGCGCGCGTCGTGCACCCGCCCCGCGCGCGGCGGCATCGCCGGTGCGGGATCGAAAAGGGACCGCGTACGCGTGTGGCAGGTGACATATTGCACCCGCGACGGGACGGCGACGCGCGGGGGGCGGGACGGGGCGGGACGGGGCGGGGTCAGAGGGAGTAGAAGGCGGCGGCGCTGTCGTGGAAGAGGGCGGTCTGGTCGAGGCCGCGCGAGTGCGCCCACGCGGCGACCGTGTCGAACCAACGCACACGCGACGATGATCCGTAACCCGCGCCGCTGACGGCGGAGACCGGCCAGTCGCTTCCCCACATCATCCGCTCCAGCCCGAACAGGTCGGCCGCCACGTCCAGGAACGGGATCAGCTGCTCAGCGCTCCACTCGCCGCCGGCCTCGGCGGGCAGACCGGAGATCTTGCAGAAGGTGAGGGGATGCCGGGCGAGTTCGGCCAGATCCCGCTCCCACTCCGACGGCGGCGCGAGCGGAGCCGATGCCGTTCCGACCGCGGGCTTGCCGAGGTGGTCGAGCACGATCCGCAGTTCCGGGATCGCTCCGGCCAGGCGTGCCACATCCGGGAGCTGCGAGTGCCGCACGCACGCATCGAAGGTCCAGCCCCTGGCGGCGACCTCGCGCGCGCCCGTCACGAACGCGGTGGACAGGGCGGTGCCGTCGGGCTCATCCTGCAGGAGGTGTCGCACGCCGACCACGAGAGGCTCGGACGATAGTTCCTCCAGGTGCACGGTCGTGTCCGTGCCGCCGTCCAGTCGCACGCCCGCCACGATCCCGACCACCCCGAGCTCCCCCGCCTGGCCTGCGACCCAGCGCACCTCGTCGAGGGACTCGTCCTCCCGCGCCCCGGCCTGCACGAACACGGCCGTCTCCTCGGAGGCATCCTCGATCCGCGCTCGCTCGAGCTCGCCGCCCCCGAACCTTCCGACGAGAGGGCCTTCGAGCCAGGTATAGGTCAGAACCTCGGGATCCCAGAGGTGCAGATGTGAATCGAGAACGCGCATGCCTCCATCCTGCCGGAGACATCCGATCAATCGCTAGGATGACGCTCATGGCAGTCACCGACGAGGCGATCGAGAAGATCAAGGCGATGATCGTGGCGGGCGAGCTCTCCCCCGGCGACCGGCTTCCCCCCGAGAAAGAGCTCTCCGAGCGGCTGGGACTCTCCCGCAACTCCATGCGCGAAGCGGTCAAGGCGCTCGAGGTCATCCGCGTCCTCGATGTGCGTCGGGGGGACGGCACCTACGTCACGAGCCTCGAACCCCACCTGCTGCTGGAGGCCATCTCGTTCGTCGTCGACATGCACGATGACGACTCGATGCTCGAGATCTTCGCGGTGCGCCGGATGCTGGAGTCGCAGGCGACCGGACTCGCGGCGACCCTGGGCACCGACGAGAAGATCTCCGAGCTGCAGGCCGAGGTCGATTCGGTCGATGCGGC
This sequence comes from Microbacterium sp. ZOR0019, assembly GCF_000800925.1. NCBI lineage: Bacteria > Bacillati > Actinomycetota > Actinomycetes > Micrococcales > Microbacteriaceae > Microbacterium > Microbacterium sp. ZOR0019. The sequence continues at coordinate 1,544 of NZ_JRKC01000028.1, forward strand.
GGTCACGATCGAGGCCCTCGTCGATCACGACATCCGGTTCCATCGGGAGATCGTCGCGATGTCCGGCAATGCCTACCTCGCGAGCCTCATCGAGCACCTGAGCAGCCAGACCGTGCGCGCGCGCGTGTGGCGAGGCCTCACCGAGGGTGGCGCCGTCGAGCGAACCCTGTCGGAGCACCGGGCCATCGCCGATGCGATCGCCCAGCACGACTCGGCTCTCGCGACCTCGCTGGCCACCGCGCACATCGCAGGCGTCGAGCGCTGGCTGCGTCAGGCCGCGGCGAGCTGACAGCGGCGGCGGGCGCCGCTCATGCCCCCAGGCGCACCATCGCGGCGTCGAACTCCGCCGCGGAGCTGTCGCTCACCTCATGGAAGAGCACGCGGTCGAGCACGTCGGGGGCGGCAGTGAAGTACGGGACGCCGGCCAGGCGCAAGCCCGTGATGTCATCCGGAGAGCGCAGCGACGCGGCGAGCACGTTCGAGTCGCTGCCCGCGCACACCTCCTGCATCCGCGCGATCGTCGCATCGCCGTCGAGCCCGGCATCGCGCATCCGTCCGAGGTACGGAGCGATGTACTGCACCCCGGTCGACGCGCACGCGAGCGCCTGCGCGACCGAATACACGGCGGTCACCAGAACGGTCGCACCGTCACGCACGAGCGCGGATGCCGCGGCGAACCCCGCAGACGTCGCGGGCACCTTCACGGCGACCCGGTCCCCCAGCGCGCGGATACCCTCGGCGTTGCGGAGGAAGGACGCGGTGTCGCCGCCCCAGGTCTGGAAGAAGATCTCCTTCGCCCCCTCCGACTCCCAGCGGGCGTAGAGCTCGGGGATCTCGGCGGCGGTGCGGCCTCCCCGTTCCAGGATGGTCGGGTTCGTGGTCACGCCGTGCACCACGCCCGTGGCGAGCAGCCGGGAGACGCGGTCGACATCGGCGCTGTCGACGTACAGGCGTGGCGCGATCGGGGTCATCGGGGTCTCCTCGCGGACAACCTGTCGTTACAGGTACGGATTCGGCTAATGTAATGACAGCCACCGCGATCTGTCAAAGCGTCGGCTACACCTGCCGTCGAGGAAGATCAGGAGCAAGATGACCCCCGCACACTCCGAAGACCGCTCCGGTGTCGTCATCGTCGGCAGCGTCACGGCCGACGTCACCACGTTCTCCGGGCGCCTGCCCGCACGGGGCGAGACGATCCTGGGAGACGAGTTCACCCTCATGCTGGGTGGCAAGGGAGCGAACCAGGCCGTCGCGGCCGGACGCTCGGGGGCGCGCACGAGCTTCGTCGGCTGTGTCGGAGACGACCTGTTCCATGACCTCGTGGTCGACGGGCTCACCGCGGCCGGGGTCGACCTCACGCATCTGCGCACGGTTCCCGGCCCCACCGGCATCGCGCACATCCGTGTCGACTCCTCCGCGCAGAACGACATCGTGATGGTGCCGCTCGCCAACGCCGCCCTCAGCGCCCCGCAGATCGACGAGGCCCTCACGGCTCTCGCCCCCACGACCTCGGTGCTGCTCACCCAGCTCGAGACCCCCTCCGCGCTCACCGCGCACATCACCGCGCGGGGACGCGAACTCGGCATGACCGTCATCCTCGATCCGGCCCCGGCCGCCGAGCTGGACGCCGAGATCTGGCGGAGCATCGACATCGTCACCCCCAACGAGACCGAGGCGACGCTGATCAGCGGCATCGAGGTGACGGATGCCGCGTCAGCCGAACGCGCCGGACGCTGGTTCCTCGCGCAGGGAGTCGGCGCGGCGGTGATCACCCTCGCGGGCCAGGGATCGTGCGTCATCACCGCGGAAGGCGCGTCCGTGATCCCGCCGTTCCCGGTGGAGGCGGTCGACACGACCGCGGCGGGAGACGCGTACGCGGGGTACCTCGGTGCCGCGCTCGCCAACGGCAGCACCCTGGCGGACGCCGTGCGCCTGGCCACGGCCGCCGGCGCGCTGACGGTCACGAAGCAGGGCGCGTCGCCCAGCCTTCCGCACCGCACCGAGGTCGACGCGTTCCTGACCGCACGCCTGGCCGCGCCCGTCGCGAACTGACTTCCTGTACCGGACCTGCGGAGAACCGAGGACACACATGCGTAAGACGGCCACCACCATCAATCCCGCACTCTCCCGCGTGATCAGCGAGACCGGGCACACGGACCTCGTCGTGGTCACCGACGCCGGGCTGCCCATCCCTCCCGGCTCCGAGCGCATCGACCTGGCGTACCGCCCGGGCGCTCCGGAGTTCCTCGATGTGCTCGACACCGTGCTCGCCGAGATGGTGGTCGAGGGGGCGACGGTCTCGGCCGAGGTCGCCGAGAAGAGCCCGGAGGTGCTGGCCGCACTGCGGGAGCGATTCGCCGGCATGGGGTTCGAGATCGAGCTCATCCCCCACGTCGAGTTCAAGAAGCTCAGCCAGGGCGCTCGCGCGTTCGTGCGCTCCGGGGAGTTCACCCCCTACGCCAACGTGATCCTGCACGCAGGGGTGGCGTACTGATGGTCACCGTCGACGACGCGATCGACCGCCACTCCGCCGCCCCCATGTATGACCAGCTGCGCCAGCTGATCATCGACGGCATCGCCCGCGACGGCCTGCAGCCCGGCGACCCGCTGCCGGGAGAGCACCGCCTCTGCGAGCGGTACGGCATCTCGCGCACCGTCGTCCGCCAAGCGCTCGCCCAGCTGGAGCACGAAGGGCTCGTGGAGCGCGTGAAGGGCAAGGGCACGTTCGTCTCCCGGCCCCGCACGAGCGAGAGTCTCGTGCACACGCTGGTGGGCCTGTACGACGACGTCGAGCGCCGCGGCGGACACGTGCACAGCGACGTCCTGCGACACGAACGGACGACAGCCGACGAGGAGGTCGCGCTCGCGCTCGAGCTCCCCGTCGACTCCCCGGTCGTCGTCTTGGAGCGCCTGCGTCACGTCGACGGCGAGCCGTGGTCGCTGTCGACGACGTGGATGCCGGAGGCCACGGGCTCCGTGACGCTCGGCGCCGACCTGACCGAGGGGTCGCTGTACCGGCTCCTCGCCGAACACGACATCGTCGCGACGCACGGCGTGCGCTCGGCGGAGGCGACGGTGGCGACGCACGAACAGGCGCAGTTCCTGGGCGTCAGCGCCGGCTCGGCCCTGCTGCGCCTGCGCAGCATCAGCCGCAGCGCCGACGGTGCACCGATCGAGTACTTCGTCGCCTATCACCGCGGTGACCGGTCGCGCTTCGAGTTCCAGCTCCAGCAAGAGCAGTCGCAGGCCTCCCTGCTGCACGTCGACGGCGATGGCGGGGCCTCGCGCGCCGGGACGGTGGGCTGAGTCGCCCGGTAGTGTCGAGGGCATGAGCGACTGGACCAGCACCGCGATCGCCCTGCTGGAAGCCGATGCCAACCGCAGCGCCGACACGCATCTGCACCTCTTCCCGCTGCCGCCCGAATGGGGCATCGACCTGTATCTCAAGGATGAGTCCGTGCACCCCACCGGCTCCCTCAAGCACCGCCTCGCGCGCTCGCTCATCCTCTACGGCCTGGTCAACGGACGCATCCGCGAAGACACCACGCTCGTAGAGTCCTCGAGCGGATCGACCGCCGTCTCCGAGGCCTACTTCGCTCGGATGCTCGGGCTGAAGTTCATCACGGTCGTGCCGCGCTCGACGGTGCAGGAGAAGATCGACCTCATCGAGTTCTACGGCGGCACCTGCCACTTCGTCGACCGCGCCGAGGACATGTCTTCCGAGGCGCAGCGCCTCGCCTCCGACTGCACCGGCCACTACCTCGACCAGTTCACGTTCGCCGAGCGCGCGACCGACTGGCGCGGCAACAACAACATCGCCGAGAGCGTGTTCAGCCAGCTCGCCCAGGAGCGGCATCCGATCCCCACGTGGATCGTCACGGGTGCAGGCACCGGCGGCACGAGCGCGACCTTCGGACGCTACGTGAAGTACCGTCGGCATGACACCAAGGTCGCGGTCGTGGACCCCGAGGGTTCGGCCTTCTACGACGGATGGGCCGGCACCGTGGATCCGCCCGCCGGCCGTCCGAGCCGCATCGAGGGAATCGGTCGCCCGCGGGTCGAGCCCTCGTTCGTGCCCACCGTGATCGACGAGATGATCCGTGTCCCTGATGCCGGCTCGATCGCCGCGATCCGCCTGTTGCGCGAGCGCACCCTGCACTGGGCGGGCGGGTCGACCGGCACGAACCTCTACGGCGCGTTCCAGCTGATCGCCCGGATGCGCGCCGCGGGTGAGGCCGGCAGCGTCGTGACCCTGATCTGCGACAGCGGCATCCGCTACGCCGGCACCTACTATTCGGACGAGTGGGTGGCGCAGCAGGGGTGGGACCTCGCCCCGCACCGCGCACGGCTGGAAGGCTTCCTGGAGACCGGCGACTGGGCGGAGTGACGGTTCAGGTCGACGAGCGGCGCCACCATCGCCGCCGAGGGGCCTCTGGAGTCGACGGCGTCGGCGCGTTCGCGCCATCGGGCTTCCGCCGCCGACGGCGCCACTCGTCGACCTCCGCATCCACGTCTCGGAGCGGCGTGACGACCGGGGGCCCGCCCGTCAACTGCATCCGCGCCGCACGGATGCGGGAGTTGAAGTCCTCCACGTGCCGACGCACGTCTTCTTCCTGAGAGTAGGTGTCGAGGACAGCTCGAAGGTTCGCGTCCTCCGTGCGCAGCTGGAACACCGGCGGCGCCAGACCCGTGAGGTTCTCCCGCTCGATCTTCTGCCGGATCCACCAGTCGGGATCGTGAGTGCGGCCGAGATTCTCGATGGGCTTTCCCGCACCGGGCAGATCGTCGAACTCGCCGCGACGGATCGCCATCTGGATGTTCAGCTCGACCGCGGCCCAGCGTTCCTCGGTCGTCGACCATCGCGGCGGGCCCCCGGCACCGGCGGTGTCACCCTCGTCTTCCTCGGCGTCATGCATCAGCAGCCCCCTTCGATGGCGTGCTCGATTCACTGTGGAGGCTACCCGAATCACGGGGGCACTCGGTAAGTTCGCGGACCATCCTCGGACTCCCCCGTACGCTGGCCGCATGACTACTCTGATCCTCACCGTCGCGGGTGCAGACCGTCCGGGCCTCGTCGCCGCCGTCGCCGATGTCGTGGACGCGTACGGCGGAAACTGGGAGAACAGCTCGCTGGCCGAACTCGCCGGCACGTTCGCCGGCGTCATCGAGCTCTCGGTCGCCGACGACAAGGAGGCCGAGCTGACCTCCGCCCTGCGCGGCCTGCAGGGTCAGGGGCTGCTGACGCTGCACGTGCTCACCGGCACCCCGGAGACCGTCGCCGCAGACGATCGGCTGCTCGAGATCCAGGTGCTCGGCAACGACCGCCCCGGCATCGTGCGAGAGATCTCGGCCGTGTTGAGCACGCACGCACTGAGCATCGAGGAGCTGGCCACCGAGACCCGGGATGCCGCGATGGCGGGCGGCCGTCTGTTCGAAGCCTCGGTGGTCGCGAAGGTCCCCGCCACCGTCGACCTCGACGCCCTGCGCGCCGACCTCGAGCGCCTGGCCACCGAGATCCAGGTCGACATCACCGTCACCTGACCCGAGACCCCCGCACCTCGCCGACGCCCCCGCCAGCACACGTCACTCCGCGGGGGTCTCGACGCGCAGCGGGGGTGTCGGCGCGCAGACGGGGTGCCGGAGCGCAGACTCAGTCCTCGAGGCCGGAGTAGCGCCGGACCCAGTACTCCGTGTACGCGACGTGCGCCGAGGCCGCGGCGCTCGCTGCGACAGGATCCGCCGCCGCCAGGCCGCGCAGGATCGCGCGGTGGCCGGCATCCGAGTGGATCTTGAGCTCGGCTGCATCCTCGGGATCGGAGATGCGATACGCCCGCGAACGCGAACGCAACACGTCGATCAGACTGGTCAGCGCCTCGTTCCCCGCCACCCCGGAGATCGCCATGTGGAACTCATGGTCGAGGCGCGACTGCACCTCGAAGTCGGTGGTCGCCTCGATCTCGTCGAGCACGCGGTCCAGGGACTCCACGGTCTCTACGTCGATGCGGGCGGCGGCGAGCGCGGCGGCATGCGGTTCGAGCACCCGGCGCAGCTCGGTGAGTTCGAGCACCCCCGCCATCGGCAGCAGTCCGACCGTCAGTGACAGGCTGCCGATCAGGTCGGCCGCGCGCAGTTCGCTGACATAGCTCCCCGATCCGTGCCGGGTGTCGAGCACACCGAGTGCGGCCAGCATCCGGATCGCCTCGCGGAGAGACCCGCGGGAGACACCGAGCCGTTCACACAGTTCCCCTTCACTCGGCAGCCGGTCACCCGGCCGCAGCGCACCATCGGCGATCAGCGCCCGCAACCCGTGCAGCGCCGTGTCGAGTGCGCTCATCGTGATCCTCTCTGACACTCCCCCACCCCTCGTGAAGTCTGGCGGAACTCCCCTTCGCAGGGAACTCGTATGACAACTATGTTTCATCCTTCCTGTTTTCGTGGCAGTTTTCGCGCTCGTGTGGCAAAGTTGTGCAACAACTCGCCCCACTCATCGATGAGGACTGATGCCCGCACCGTTGTTCCCCGCACCGCTCACGCTGAACTCCGGTGTGCGCGCCCGTGACGCCTGGCCCCTCGACCCGGCGGTGATCCACCTCAACCACGGATCCTTCGGCGCGGTCCCCTCCGCCGTCGTCGCGCATCAGGACGCTCTTCGCCGCCGCGCGGATCTCAGCCCGGTCGAGTGGTTCCCCCGCATCGCGGAGCGTGTGCAGGATGCCCGCGAACGCACCGCGCCCTTCGTGGGTGCCCGGACGGAGGACAGCGTCTTCGTCCCCAACGCCTCCGCCGCCGCCACCGTGGTCTACAACGCGCTGCAGTTGGAAGCCGGGGACGAGATCCTCGTCACCGACCAGGGCTACGGCGCCATCACCATGGGGGCCGAGCGCCTCGCCCGCCGGTTCGGCGCCCGCGTCCGCACGGTCGCCCTCCCGCTGCTCTCCTCCGACGACGAGATCGTGCAGCTCTTCGCCGATCATCTCTCCCCCCGCACCCGTCTGATCGTGGTCGACCAGATCACGTCGCCGACCGCACGGATGCTGCCCACACGGCGCATCGCCGAGGCGGCGGCCGAGCGCGGGGTGCGCACGCTCGTCGACGGCGCTCACGCCCCCGGCCTCGTCCCGGACGCCGCTGCCGTCGCGGGCGGCGACTGGTGGTTCGGAAACCTCCACAAGTGGCCCTGCGCGCCCCGCGGCTCCGCACTGCTGGTCACCTCCGCCCCCGACCGCGACGAACTGTGGCCACTCATCGACTCGTGGGCGGCGCGCGAACCGTACCCCTCCCGCTTCGACACCCAGGGCACGATCGACGCCACGACCTACCTGGCCACCCCGACCGCCATCGACTTCATCGAGAACGAGTTCGGTTGGGCTGCGGCACGCGCAGCGATGACGGAGATCGCGGATGCCGGCGCCGAGCTGATCGCGGAAGCCCTGCGCCCCTACGGCGACGAGGACCCGCTCACCCCGCTCCCCTCCCCTGTGCCGTCGATGCGACTCGTGCGTCTTCCGCTCGGGCTGGGGGCGACACGGGAAGAGGCCGACGCCCTGCGCATGGACCTCCTCGATGAGGTCGGCGTCGAGACGGCCTTCACCAGCTTCCGCGGTATCGGCTACTTCCGACTCTCCGCGCACCTCTACAACGAGGCCTCCGACTACGAGGCCTTCGTGGAGCGGTGCGTCCCGCAGATCCTGAGCCGTGCGGGCATCCGCCGCGCCGACTCCCTCGTCCTGCCCTGATCCGCCCACCGTTCACCCGACCGCAACACCCACCCACCCCAACCGAGAGGCACTTCGTGAAGAACAAGATCTTGACGACAGCAGCGGGATTCGGCACCGTCGCCGTCCTCGCTCTCACCGGCTGTTCCGCGAGCTCCGGCCCGTCGGCCGACGGCACGGTCACCCTGCAGATGGTCGAGAGCCTGACCAACCCGGCCCGCACCGAGCTCATCCGCGGACTCCTCGACGAGTTCGAGAAGGACAACCCGAAGATCACGGTCAACCTGGTCTCCCCTCCCACCGAGCAGGCCGACGCGAAGATCCAGCAGATGCTGCAGTCCGGCAAGGGCGTGGACGTGCTGGAGGTGCGCGACATCACCGTCGGACCGTTCGCGAACAACGGCTGGCTGTACGACCTCGGCCCCGACCTCGAGAAGTGGGACGGCTGGGACGCCCTGACCGACAACGCGCAGTCCGCGTCCGTGGCCGCCGACGGCAAGAGCTACTTCGTTCCGTACGGCTTCTACGGGCTGTCGCTGTTCTACCGCACCGACCTCGTGAAGGACGCGGGCTTCGACGGACCCCCGCACAGCTGGAAGGACCTGCTCGAGCAGGCGTCCGCGATCCAGGACCCCTCGAACAACATCTACGGCTACGCGTTCCGCGGCGGCCAGAACGCGAACAGCAACGTCGTCGCGGCCATCGAGGCCTACACGATCGACGGGCTCGACACCGAGGACGCCTTCCTGATGGAGGACGGCTCGACGATCTTCGCCGCACCCGAGGCGCAGGATGCCGTCGACGACTACTTCGACCTGTTCACGGAGGCCTCCCCGCCTTCCGCCGTCTCGTGGGGCTACCCCGAGATGGTCGCCGGATTCACGAACGGCACCACCGCGTTCCTGCTGCAGGACCCCGAGGTCATCGCGACCGTGCAGGACTCCTCCCTCACCGAGGACCAGTGGGACACCGCTCCGCTGCTCGTCGGCCCCTCCGGCAAGGCCGCGCAGCCGCTCGCCGTGGCCGGGTGGGGCGTCGCCGAGAACAGCGAGAACAAGGAGGCGGCCGTCAAGCTGGTCGAGTTCCTCTCGTCGGCCGAGCCCGCCACCGAGTTCGCCCAGGCCAACAGCCTGGTGCCGATCATCACGGCTGCAGCGGATGACGACTTCTACTCGTCGGGCCCCTGGACCAGCTACGTCACCATGACGGAAGACCCGGAGACGTACGTCAACGTGCGCCAGCCGCGCGGGGTCAGCTGGTGGACCGAGTGGATCCAGAAGTCCGACCAGGATGTGCAGAACGTACTGCTGGGCAACATGTCGACCAGCGACCTGCTGGCCTCGTGGGACGCGTTCTGGACCGAGAAGTACGCCGCGGAAAAGGGCTGACCTGTGGCCCGCACCGCTCAGAAGGGAGGCTCCGTCGGCACTGCTTCGCAGCAGGCAGCCGTCGGGGCCTCCCCGGCATCCCGTCGACGTCGTCCGTTCCGAGGGCGCCAGGCATGGACGCTGCTGGCGTTCCTCGCCCCCGCGGTCGTCTTCGTGTGCTGGTTCACCTACTGGCCGATGCTGCAGGGCGCGCGCATGGCCTTCCACGACTGGAACCTGTGGGACCTCACGTCGACGCCGTTCGTCGGCTTCGACAACTTCCTCGCGGTGTTCCGTGACCCCGCGTTCCCGACGGTGGCAGGGAACTCCGTGCTCTGGGTCGTCGGCTCGCTCGTGCCGCAGCTCGTGATCGGATTCCTGATCGCGCTCGCCCTGCGCAAGCGGTTCCGGTTCCGCGGCGTCTACCAGGCGCTCGTGTTCTTCCCCTGGGCGGTGTCCGGCTTCCTGATCGGCATGCTGTTCCGGTGGATGTTCAACGCGGAGTTCGGTGTGGTCAACGACCTGCTCATGAAGGCAGGACTGATCGACGCCCCCCTCCCCTGGCTGGCGGATCCGAAGCTCGCGATGTTCGCGGTGATCGTCGCCAACGTCTGGTACGGGGTCACGTTCTTCGCGATCATGATCCTCGCCGCTCTGCAGTCGGTGCCCGACGAGATGCTGGAGGCTGCGAGCCTCGACGGCGCCGGCAAGGTCCGTCAGCTCTTCTCGATCATCATCCCGTACATCTCGATGACGCTGCTGCTGACGATCCTGCTGCGAGTGATCTGGATCTTCAACTTCCCCGACATCATCTACGCGATGACCAACGGCGGACCCGCCAACCAGACGCACATCATCACGACGTGGATGATCAACTACACCCAGCAGGGCAATTACGGCTTCGCGAGCGCGATCGGCCTCATCGTGATGGCCGTCCTGTTCGTGTTCTGCGCGTTCTACCTGATGGCGATGCGGAGAGTGCAGCGATGACCATGACAGACACCTCCCGCACGGGCTCCTCGGTCACCGAGACCCGCCGCATCACCGTGCCCGACCCGGCATCCGCCCCGCGTCCGAAGCCGCGCGTCACGGTCGGCGGCGTCATCCGCGTCGTGGGTCTCGCGCTCTGGCTCGTGATCACGCTGTTCCCGCTGTACTGGATCGCGCTGACCGCGTTCAAGTCGCCCGGGACGATCAACAGGTTCCCGATCGAGTACTGGCCGAGCGAGCCTTCGCTCGACAACTTCACGAGTCTGTTCGAGAAGAGCTCGTTCGGGGTGTTCCTCGGCAACTCGGCCCTGGTCGCGGTCGTCGGCGGTGCGGTGGCGACACTCATCGCCCTGCTCAGCGCCTATGTGCTCGCCCGCTTCGAGTTCCGGGGCAAGGGCGCGATCCTGATCGCGTTCCTGCTGACGCAGATGATCCCGGCCTTCATCGCGCTGGGACCGCTGTACTCGATGATGACGGACCTCGGGCTGGTCGACACCAAGCCCGGACTCATCCTCGTCTACATCGCGATCTGCATCCCGTTCTCGACGGTCATGCTGAGGGGCTTCTTCGAGAACGTGCCCGATGCCCTCGAAGAGGCCGCCATGATCGACGGATGCTCCCGCCTCGGAGCCCTGTTCCGCGTGCTCGTCCCGGTGATGACGCCCGGCATCATCGCGGCGTTCATCTTCAACTTCGTGAACTGCTGGAACGAGCTGTTCCTGTCGGTCGTGCTCATGAACACCGATGAGAACCGCACCGTGCCCTCCGCGTTGAACGGCTTCATCTCGACGTTCAACATCGACTGGGGGTCGATGAGTGCCGCAGCCGTGCTGACGATCCTGCCGACCATGGCGATGTTCGCGCTCGCGAGCCGCTGGATCGTGCAGGGCCTGACAGCCGGTGCCGTGAAGGAGTAACCCCCGCCCCGTCTCGTCCGTCGCGTCCGTCGCGTTCGTCGCGCCCGTCGCGTCCGCCGCGCCCGTCGCGTCCGTCGCGTTCGTCGCGTCCGTCGCGTTCGCCGAGACCCCCTTCCACCGCCGAGGCCCCCTCTGATTCGCAAGATTCAGAGGGGGCCTCGGCGGGCAGAG